>SKKR01000383.1 GCA_007123655.1 Thermomicrobiaceae bacterium | reverse complement strand
TCCAGGTCAGGTCCGAAGCAGGGAACTGGATACTATGGCGATGAATTCGAAACCAGACACGCTTCAACCCGCCGAATACTGCCGGCATGCACTCCAGGCAATCGAGGTCTCGGAGGAACGTCGAAAACGCCGCAAGCGCGATACCGGCGCGGACCTGTCCGGCATGGACATCAAGCGGGCAATCCTGAAAGACGCGATCGCCGATGCGCCCTCGCCGGACGACTTCGAAGCGTGGCTTCTGAACCGGGTCCAGAGTTCCCGGCCCGCCGGACCGATTCGGGCTATGGCAATCGAGATTCTGGCCGATTACCAGAACGCCTGCACGTTCCAAAGCTTCAACGAATGGCTCGCGGACGGCGCGCCGACTCCAAGAGTTGAGGATCCCGCCAGGAAGCGATCCTGACGCAAGCCACGGTCCGAGTGCCTGCGATTCGGCGAGCGACAGGCACGCCCCGCACCCGGAAGGCGAGTCTCCTGAGGATTCAACAGGTCGTGATGTAATGAGAAATCGCTGGTGGCGGTGGCAGGACTCGAACCTGCGGCCAAGGGCTTATGAGTCCCCTGCTCTGCCTCTGAGCTACACCGCCATGATGCGCTCGCATCCGCAAGTCTACTAATCCGCCCGAATTCGCGTCAACATTCATTGCCGCCGGAAACAGGGCCGGTTTTATCGTCCGTCCCTCACCGTGAGACTGGTAGAATCGACCAGCGAACGGTGCCACCAGGAGGGACGGTTGCGTGCAGCCTCAATCGCACGAAACCCGCGTAGACATTCTTAAAGGACTCAACGACGCGCAGCAACGCGCGGTCACGACGACGGACGGTCCCGTGCTGATCGTGGCCGGGCCGGGATCCGGTAAGACGCGGGTTCTGACCCATCGGGTGGCGTACCTGATCGAAGAGCACGGCGTCTCCCCGTGGCACATCCTGGCGGTCACATTTACCAACAAAGCAGCCAGGCAGATGTACGATCGCCTGGAGCGCCTGGTCGGCGACGACGCCCGAAAACTCACAGTGGGAACCTTCCACGCCACCTGCGTCAAAATCCTGCGCCGGAATGCGCACCTCATCGGCATCGACCCGCGGTTCACGATCTATGACGATGCCGATCAGCTCGAAGTCGTCCGCCGAACGCTCAAAGATGAGAACCTCGATCCAAAACACTTCGCGCCCCGGCCTATTCTGAGCCGGATCTCGGCGGCGAAGTCCCGCTTCATCGGTCCGGACGAGTTCGCCCAGCAAACCGGCAGTTACTGGGAAGAGGTCGTGGCACGAATCTATCCCCGCTACCGGGATGTGCTCCGCCAGAACCGGGCGCTCGATTTCGATGATCTCCTGGGCGAGGCGTTGCGGCTGTTCGACGAGCAGCCGGAGGTTCTGGAGCGCTACCAGGATTTCTACCGTTACACGCTCGTTGACGAGTACCAGGACACGAATCACGTGCAGTACCGGCTCGTGAAAGCGCTGTCCGAAGGTCGCCGCAACATCTGCGTGGTCGGTGATCCGGACCAGTCAATCTACGGCTGGCGACAGGCGGACATCCGCAACATCCTGGAGTTCAAGCGGGACTATCCGGACGCCGTCGAGATCCACCTGGAACTCAACTACCGGTCCACCAGTTCGATCGTCAGCGCGGCCGACAACGTGATTCGTGCGAACCGACAGCGGATCGAACGAGAGCTTCGAACCGAGAACGACCTCGGCGAGAAAATTCGAATTCATGAAGCGTACGACGAGACGCAGGAAGCATCTTTCGTCGTCAACGAGATCCGCCGTCTGGTCAGTTCCGGCGAGGTTCGTTTTCAGGACTGCGCCATCATGTACCGGACCAATGCCCAGAGCCGGGCGCTGGAGGAGGCGTTCGTCCGGAGCGAACTCCCCTATCAGATCGTTGGAGGCACCCGCTTCTACGATCGACGTGAGATCAAGGACGCGATGTCAATCCTGCGACTGATAGCTAACCCGCAGGACGCGATCAGCCTGATGCGCGTGCTATCGAACACCCAGCTTGGCAAGGGAATCGGTGCCCGAACGCTGGACCTCCTGAACGGATGGGCTGCCCTTCACGAGCGATCTCTGTTCGACGCAATTGCCTCGGCCGCCGGGCAGTCGCATCTGCCACCACCGGAAGTCAACAACCGGGCGGCCAACCTGCTCCATGCCGTCCACCAGACGATCCAGCGGCTGATCGACCAGAGCGCACAAGTCCAGCTTTCGAAGCTCTTCGATATCGCCATTGAGGAAACCGGATTTGCTCAGCAGTTCAGGGAGTCCGGTGACCCGGAGATGATCGAGCGCTGGGAGAACGTGCTCCAGCTTCGCGGCGTGCTCACCGGTTATGACGATCTGCGGGAAGACATCGCGCTTGAGACGTTTCTGGAGGAATCAACCCTCGTCGCCGGTCAGGACTCGATGGAAGACGGCGAGAACCAGGTGACGCTCATCACGCTCCACGCCGCAAAGGGTCTGGAGTTTCCGGTTGTTTTCCTGATCGGAGCGGAGGAAGGAATTCTGCCGCATTCGAGGTCGATGGAGTCGGAAAACGAAGTTGAGGAAGAGCGGCGGTTATTCTACGTCGGCATTACTCGCGCCATGAACCGCCTGTACATCAGCTATGCGTTCCGGCGCGCGATGTTTGGACAGTCCGATCTGAGTTTTCGGTCCCGATTCATCGATTCGATCCCGCGGGACGTGATCGACGCGCCGACTGCTGAGACAGCCCGGTCGTCCGGTGGAACGACTCGCGGCCCCCGCAGCTATGGCCAGCAGACCGCTACACCGCCGACGCCCGTTAGCGAGGTACCCGATCTCAAACCCGGCCAGCGGGTATTCCACAGCCGGTTCGGTGATGGCACGGTCCTCGAGGTCCAGGAGCGAAGCGGCGACCAGGACGTGACCGTGCAGTTCAAGCGACACGGGACCAAGCGCCTGCTCGCCAGTATGGCGAACCTCATCGTGGATTAGCGGCTTGTTCGCAGATTCGGCACACAGGGATTTCCGGCGCGGACGTCGCGCGTGGACATCAGGAGGCAAGGGTTATGAGCGACGGGAAGTGGGTCTACCTCTTTCAGGAAGGCAGCGCCGACCAGCGGGATCTGCTCGGCGGCAAGGGGGCGAACCTCGCCGAGATGACGAACGCCGGACTGCCCGTCCCGCCCGGATTCACCATTACCACCGAAGCGTGTAACGCCTTTATCGAACTGGACCGCACATTTCCGGACGGAATGTGGGACCAGGTTTCGGCGGCGCTGGCGACTCTGGAACGTGATCTCGGCCGGTCGTTCGGTTCGGGTGACAATCCGCTTCTGGTGTCGGTACGGTCCGGTGCTCGCTTCTCCATGCCCGGAATGATGGATACGATCCTCAATCTCGGTCTCAATGACGAATCGGTCGAGGGACTCGCTCGGGAAGCTGATCCTCGCTTCGCCTACGATTGCTACCGTCGCCTGATCCAGATGTTCGGGCACGTGGTCCTCGGGATGAACGATGAAGTGTTCGAAGACGTACTCGACGACCACAAGCGCCGCGCGCAGGTCACAAACGACTTCGAGATCCCTGCTGAGCAACTCCTGAAGGTCGTTTCCGACTACAAGAGCCTGGTGAAAGCCCACGCGGGCGAACCGTTCCCGGACGATCCCCACGAGCAACTCAGTAAAGCGGTGGTCGCAGTGTTCAACTCCTGGGACAACCGTCGCGCCCGGGATTACCGCAACTATCACGACATCCCGCACAATCTGGGAACCGCGGTGAACATCCAGACCATGGTCTACGGCAACATGGGAGACGACTGCGCCACCGGCGTCGCTTTCACCCGCAATCCGAGCACGGGCGAAAAACGGATCTTCGGCGAGTTCCTGGTCAACGCGCAGGGTGAAGATGTCGTTGCCGGCGTTCGCGATCCCCAGCCCATCGCGGAAATGTCCGAAAATGGCCTGCTGCGTCCGGCATACGATCAACTGCAGGAGATCGCCGATCGTCTGGAAGAACACTACCGGGACATGCAGGACCTGGAGTTCACCATACAGAACGGCCGGCTCTATATGTTGCAGACCCGTACCGGGAAACGAACCGGCGCGGCGGCCGTCAAAATCGCGATCGATATGGTCGATGAAGATCTGATTACCGAAGCGGAGGCGATCCAGCGCGTTGAGCCGGAACAGCTCGATCAGTTGCTCCACCCGCGCATCGATGAAAACGCGCAGAAGAACGTCATCGCCGTTGGCTTGCCGGCCAGTCCAGGCGCGGCGACTGGCAAAGTGGTCTTCGACGCGGACGAAGCGAAGGCGATGGCTGACAACGGCGAGGCGGTTATCCTCGTCAGGCTGGAGACGTCTCCAGACGATTTTCACGGGATGCTGGCCGCGCAAGCCGTTCTAACGGGGCGTGGCGGGATGACATCCCACGCCGCCGTCGTTGCGCGTGGTGTTGGCAAACCGTGTGTCGTCGGGGCAACAGCGTTGACAGTCGACTACGTGAAACAGGAGATCCGCACAGGCGGCAACACGGTCAGCAAAGGAGAATACATCACCGTGGACGGCGCCAGCGGGGAAATTATGCTGGGGCAGGTACCCACGATAGAACCACAGGTCGGCGGGGATCTCTCCCGGTTCCTGAGCTGGACGGACGGCGTTCGGGAGCTCGGTGTCCGGGCCAATGCCGACACCCCTGAGGACGCCATACGGGCACGAGAACTCGGCGCGGAGGGCATCGGCCTCTGCCGGACAGAGCACATGTTCTTCGCCGGCGAGCGGATCTGGGCGATGCGGGAGATGATCGTCGCCTCAAGTCCGCAACAGCGCGAAAAGGCGCTGAAGAAGCTTGAACCGATGCAACGCGAGGACTTCTACGGCATCTTCAAGGCGATGGACGGCTACCCCGTGACGATCCGGACACTCGATCCGCCGCTGCATGAGTTCCTGCCCGGTACCGAAGAGGGAATCCGGGAGCTTGCCGAGGATCTGGAGATCTCCGTTGACGAACTGCGCACGAAGGTCACTGCTCTCTCCGAGGCGAATCCGATGCTCGGGCATCGGGGGTGCCGGCTGGGAATTACGGACCCGGAAATTACCGAAATGCAGACCCGCGCGATCTTTGGGGCGGCGGTCGATTGTGTCGCCGACGGAATCGACGTCCATCCGGAAATCATGATCCCGCTGGTAAGCGATGTCCGGGAACTTCGGCTGCAGCGTGAAGTCGTCGACCGGGTTGCTCGCGAGTTCTTTGAGTCAAACGGTACGAGCGTCGACTATTCGGTCGGCACGATGATCGAACTCCCTCGGGCGGTGCTCACCGCTGACGAGATTGCAGAAGAGGCGGACTTCTTCAGTTTCGGGACGAACGATCTGACCCAGACCACGTTTGGCCTCAGCCGTGACGACGCCGCTCGATTCCTGCACATCTATGTTGACAAGAACATCTACGATGACGACCCGTTCCAGGTGTTGGATCGCAAAGGCGTCGGGAAGCTGGTCGAGATCGGGACTGAACTGGGACGAAAGACGAACCCTGACCTGAAGATCGGAATCTGTGGCGAACACGGAGGGGATCCCTCTAGCGTCGAGTTCTGTCATCAACTCAAGCTGACGTACGTGAGCGCGTCGCCGTTCCGCGTGCCGATTGCCAGACTCGCGGCGGCCCAGGCCGCCGCGGGAGAAGTCGAGCGCGACCGGTAACTACCGGGGCTGAAAGAGTTCGACGATGTTCCCGGCTCCGTCTTCGGCGAGAATCTGACTCCCTCCGGGTCCAGTCAGGATCTCATTTCGAAACGTGACTCCTTTGGAGCGCATGTCATCGACGGTTTCCGCCAGATTCTCAACTGGAACGACGATTCGATTCCAGCCGCCTGGCTCCGGCTGGCGACCGTCCGGCATCGGACGTGCCGCCGAGGTTCCGGGCCCACTCAGCCAGAGGGTCAGATCATCCCGCTGGACGATCGCGATCGCTGATCCCCACTGCTCAACCGTTTCGAATCCCAGATGGTCGCGATAGAACGCGAGCGCCTGTTCAACGTCGTCTACGAGATAACGCACACTCGCCATCACCATCTCCCGTGAACGTCAGCCTGCCGTAACAAGGGATACCAATCAAAATATTAGGGCAACCGCATCCGAATCACAACAGCAGGCGGAATCCCGTCAAGGTTCTGCCAGGTTAGGGGCTTCTCGGGGTCGACCGGGGTCGGATCAAGTGGCTCCTCGAAGCCGTCAACGACGAATCCCGCGTCGAACCCGGCGTTCATGAGCGTCTGAAGGGGACGATCGAAATAGAGGTGCGGAGAAGGATCATTGACGCTGATCTCGCCGAGCGCCGGCTCCAGGTTGAAATATCCTCGCACCTTGACCGAATGGTTCTCGATGTGCCGGCCTTCAACCGTTTCCTGCTCGGCGACTCTGACGGTCGCGGACGTATTGAAGCACGGGTGGCTGACGGAAAAAACAAAGCGGCCGCCTGGCCTGAGTACATGCGCGAGGCCCTTGAAAAGGGGCTCAATCGCCGCCATATCCATCAACGCCATATTACAAACAGCTGCATCGAACCGCTGCGGTCCAAGCGCCCGGATCTGATCCGTGTCAGTCGCGTCTACCTGCTGAAACGAGATCGAGTCGCGGTATTGAACGCTGTGTTCGCGAGCATAGTCGAGGAACGCGTCCGAGAAATCGGTCGCGACGACGTTACATCCTGCGTCAGCCAGTCTACGAGCGAAGTTTCCGTTTCCGCAGGCGACCTCCAGGATCTCCTCTCCCGGGCTGACGCCGAGCAGCCGGTCCGTCACCGGGTTGATGATCTCTCGCTGGAACTGATTACCCTCGCCGAGTTTCTCCGCCC
>SKKR01000032.1 GCA_007123655.1 Thermomicrobiaceae bacterium | reverse complement strand
TGGCAGGGCCGGACGGTGACCATTCGTTGATGCGCAGGGGCTGGCCGACAGTGACGCCGGTTAGTTCGGCAAGGTGTTCCGCCTTGGCTCTCGCCTCGTCGACTGCCATCGCTCGCGCCTGTTCGATTGCCTCGGCACGGTCTTCAACCTCGAATGAGATATTGCCGACTCGATTGGCCCCAGCATCGAGCGCCGCATCGATGACTGCGCCGACCTGATCGATGTCGGTGACGCGAACCTGCACCAGTTGCACCAGGACATAACGGGTCGGCTCCGGACCGACTTCGTCGACTTCCTCGGTTACGTCTGCCTCGTCGGTAGCTTCGTCGTCGGTAGCTTCCTCCTCCACTTCGGTGTCAGGTTCACTCGGCGCAACGTCCCGCGCCGGCTCGCGCGGGTCGGGCGCTTCTTCCCGAACACTGATGTCGTAGACGATGGTCCGGACATCCTCTTCGCTGATGCCGAAGTCGTCGATAAGCGCGTCAATGACGTCGTTCATTCGGCTGTTGGCGTCCGCTCGCATGGAATCCAGGTCGGTTCCATCAAGCTCGACGCCGAGGATGATCTTCGCCGTATCCGGCGTTACCGCGACCTGGCCTTCACCTTCGACGTGAATGCCGCGATTGTCGCCGTACTCCTGCGCCAGGGCCGTCTGCGGAGACGTTCCCCCGTCACGATCCGACAACAGGAAAATGCCAAACGCGCCGGCAAACACCAACGCGACAGATGCAACAGCAATCAGAACTCGCTGTGCTGAGAACATGCACTTCTCCAATCAGTACTTACCCGTCTGGTCAACTGAACCGCTCGCTGACTCCACCGAAGGTGGGGGCGTGGTCTGCGTCGCTTCTGAATGCAGGACGTGCGGATCGTCCAGAATGTTCCACTCGATCCATTCCACTCAGAAAAGAACGATCGAGCCCGTCGCGTTATGGACTGAATCGGTGGAAGTGCCAGGGGTAATTCCACTCGAGGTGCAGTACCCGTCAGAGATGAGTTCGGCGCCGGACAGTCCATATTCGCGGTGCGAGGTACCCCATCACAAGGAATAGCACGGCAAGCGCGCCGAGTGCGATCATCGCCCACTGCAGGGGGCCGAGTACTTCATCATCGGCGTCCGCGAGCGCCACGGCGGGGGGTTCAGGGTCGTCGTCTTGGTCTTCGAGCCGCTCTTGTTCCGCCTCGGCGGGCATCTCTTCCTCGGCGGCCTCTTCTTCTTCGGCGGGAACGGCCTCGTCCGCGTCGATTGCCGGCTCGTCAACCGGTTCATCGGCATCCGGCTCGACGGCGGGCGAATCGTCATCGTCGATGGGAGCATCTTCCGGCATCGCCGCGTCCTCGGACGGATCATCCAGATCCTCCTCCATCATCGTGACCGGCGCCTGGTCGGTGACATCCTCCGGGTCGTCTCGGGTAACGTCGAACGTGACGAGAACCGCCAGCAGGAGCGCTGCCGCCACCCCGGCGTAGCGGAACGTCGACTGATGGCGCATGATCCACGGTTGGATGGGCGTCGGCTCGCTGGAGGATTCCGGAGTCGATGCAACATCGGCGGGACTGAGACGGAACGATCGGGGAGCCTCGATCTCCGGAAGTTCGGACAGCAGCTCCGAAACCGCCCGGAGTTCGTCCAGTTCCCGGCGGCAGACGTCGCATGAACCGAGATGCCGCTCGATCCGCTCCAGTTCAGTGGGATCAGTGATCTCACCGTCGACATACGCCGACAGATCTTCCAGAAGGACGTGCTCGTTCCGATCAGAACCCGACATGAGCTGCGACTCGCTCCATGCATCCAGAATTCAGAATGCCGAACACGGGTGCCAATTCGCGCTGACGAATCATGACCCGTTTCCTGTCTGACGCCATTTCCCTTCGAATAGTTCCCGGGACCGCTCGTCGTCGCGCAGTATTTCGCGAAGCCGGACTCGCCCGCGACTGATGCGCGATTTTACGGTCCCAATCGATGCACCGGTGATCTCCGCGATCTCCTCATAGGTGTATCCGGTGACGTCGGCGAGCACCACCGCTTCGCGCTGTTCGTAGGAGAGCAACGTGAGTGCGTGCTCGAGCCGCCGTGAAAGCTCGCTGCGATCAGCGTAACTGTCGGGGTTCTCGGCGGACGGCTCGATGCTCCAGCGAGGTTGGGACTCGAACGGCTGTGCCTCGAGCGAATCAGCCGGACGCCGGCGCTCGGCACGAATCAGGTCATAGCACCTGTTCGTCGCGATGCGAGTCATCCATGACTTGAACGATCCACCGTGATATTGCGCAAGGGACTGGTACGCCCGGATCAGGCTGTCCTGGGTTGCGTCTTCCGCTTTCGAGGCGTTTCCGGTGATTCGAACGCAGATCCGGTAGAGCAAGCCCTGATACCGGTCCACGATCTGGTTGAACGCCTCCAGATCGCCATCCCGGGCCTGTTGAATCAGTAACTGTTCCTGATCAGCATCCGAGTCTGTCACCAACGGTGAATCGCCCCGTCCTCGCTCCGTGATCGGTTTCTGACGAGACATCATGCCATCACCTGGAGATGACTGCACGTCCCTGTGACATCGTCTGGCCGCGAACGATCAGAATCGGTCCGGTGTGACGGGCGAATGGTTCCTTTTGGCTATCATCATCTGCGCGCGTCTGGATTAGACTGACAACATTGAACTCGAATTTCGGCAATCCCGCTTGCATTGATGGACAGACAGTGAGAGCCAGTGCTCGCAACAACAGGGTCAGGCAAAGACATGGAACGTACCAGCCAGGAGACTATCGGTGTCGCGCTTGCGGATGACCACGTCCTGTTCCGACAGGCGTTGCGACACTTGCTTGAATCCGAGGATGACATCGATGTTGTCGGCGAGGCCGGTGACGGCCGCGCGATTCAGACGCTTGTCGAGCAGCACCAGCCGGATGTGATCCTGATGGACATCAACATGCCGGGCATCGACGGGGTGACCGCCACGCGGGAGCTGAAGTCCCAGCTTCCAGGCGTTCGGATCATTATTCTGACAATGTTCTCAGAGGATGGGCATGTCATCCGTGCCGTCCGTGCCGGTGCGGACGCCTATCTACTCAAGAACAGTGAATCGTCCCGCGTTGTGGATGCAATCCGGGCGGTGTTCCGGGGCGAATCAGTCATCGAGCCACAGCTCGCGTCGAAACTGCTCTCTGAGTTCCGGCGAGTTTCTGACGTTCGCGAGGAAGAGAGCGTCGGCGGGCTGACCACGCGGGAGATGGACCTGCTCCGGCTCGTGGCGAGCGGGCTCAGCAACAAAGAGATTGCTGCCAGGCTCGAGCTTGCCGAAAGCACCGTCAAGAACCGCCTCTCACATCTCTTCGACAAACTTGGCGTCAAGGACCGGACGCAGGCCGCTATCTACGCCCTGTCTCACGGGCTAATCCCGGTTTCTTCCGAGGAAGAGTACAAGTAGCCGCGGATTCGCCGCTACCGGCACGTTCTCCGCTTGAACGCTCCCGCCCGGGCGCAGTTGACATCCAGCCAATACCCCGTTCAAATAGCGTATGACGCGCCGTAGCGGTTCGCTCCGGTGCGTGTCTGTGTCGGTTCAGGCGTGACACCGAGAGAGGCCCCCGGTGGAAACCGACGAGCGCGTCAACCAACTCCCGGAACTGATAGCGACGGGTTCGCCTGCTGAGCTCGTGCCGGTTCTTTCCGCGATGGCGCGGGAGGGACGGCTTGCCGGCGAACTGGCTGAGCTCACGCGCGGGCAGCTTCACCGCCTGGCGGATACCCTCGGCGATCAGGAATTCGCCGATCTTCTCGGCGAGATGGAGCCGGTTGATGCGGCGGAACTGCTGACCAGGCTTGCGCTGCACGACGCCGCTGACGTCCTGGAAGCGATGGATCCGGACGACGCGGCGGACGTAGTCGGCGAGTTTGATGAGTACGACGCCAACCGCATCCTGATCGAGATGGAGCCCGTTGAAGCGGCGGAGCTTCGGGAACTCCTGTCTCATCCACCGGAGACCGCCGGTGGACGCATGACCCCGGCATTCATCGCCATATCCCCGGATCTTCGCGCAGATCAGGCGGTGGTCGCGCTCCGGCAGCTTTCCGCGCAGGCGGAGACCATTAACTACGTCTACGTGACGGACGATTCCGATCAATTGATCGGCGTGCTCTCACTCCGGGGTCTGGTGTTGAGCCCGCCGGAGACACCGGTGCGGGACGCAATGGTGAGCGACATCGTTACCGTGCCGATCCATGCGGATCAGGAAGAAGCTGCACGGATACTTATGGACCATGATCTGCTGGCGCTTCCGGTGGTCGACGATCAGGGGCGCCTGCAGGGGATCATCACGTCCGACGACGTGCAGGACATCATCGAGCAGGAGACAACGGAAGATATCGAGCGGCTGGGTGGTTCCGCGCCACTGGAGGAGCCGTACCTCCGGGCGAGCCCGTTCCGGCTGGTAAGGAAGCGAGTTGGCTGGTTGCTGATCCTCTTTCTTGCTCAGGCCTACACAGGTACCGTGCTCGCGTTCTATGAAGATACGCTGGAAGCGGTCACCGCACTAGTCTTCTTCATGCCTCTGCTGATCGGTACGGGTGGTAACGCGGGCTCACAGGTCGTTACCACGATTGTGCGCGCAATGGCCGTTGGTGATGTGTACTTTCGGGATATTTTTCGAATCGTCTGGAAGGAACTCCAGACCGGCATTCTGCTCGGCGCGGCAATGGCGATCGCGGTGTTTGCCCGGTCCCTGATGCTCGGTGTTGGGGTCGATATCGGCGTTGTCGTTTCGCTGACTATACTGGCGATCGTGATCTGGGCGGTGACGGTCGGCGCAATCCTTCCGCTCGTACTGAGGCAGCTGCGCGTTGATCCGGCCGTGGTATCTGCACCGTTTATCGCGACGCTGGTGGATGGAACGGGACTTCTCATCTACTTCACCGTTGCCGGGATCGTGCTCGGGCTCAATTGACCAGGATTCAGGTGACCCCGTTCGGTGTGCTACAGTCATGGAGCGGATCTGGCGATCGACGGAACACAGCGTGATGGAGAAGACTCTCATGGCGCATGATTCTGGCGAACATGAACAGATGCCACCGGAACATGATTCGAGCGTTGAACCGGAAACCGTAACCGGCGCCGACCCGGAGGATGAGGAAGAAGAGATTCCCCTCGGGGTGATGGTCGTGCTGGTGGTTCTGGCGGTCGGAATCGCGGTCGTGTACCTGACACTCGGCGGGGGACACAATCATTTCCATTGAACCTATGCCTCGCGGAGCTAGTGGAACGGGTGAAGCGGCGTAACTCGCCGGCACGCGGGGTCAATCGAGGGGATTGGTTAATTGGCAAGCGAGTGTTCCAGATCCCGCCGGATCTGCTTGTTCTCAATCGCCGTGCTGGGCGCGCTCGTCATTGTCGGTGCGCCGGCCGGGCACGCGCAGGAAGCTCCAGACATCTCCCGAGATGAATTCAGGCTGGTCTGGCAGCGCACGGAGGCGCCGGTTGCCAATGGCGACACCGCCCGTTCCTGGCTCTGGGGTCCGGAGCCCCGGACCGGCGGGATCAACGAACGCTATCTGGATTCCCCTGATCAGCAGCGCGAAGTGCAGTATTTCGACAAAGGGCGAATGGAAGTAAACGATCCCTCCGCCGATCCGACCGACCCCTGGTTTGTCACCAGTGGCCTGCTGACGAGAGAGCTGATCAGCGGCGAGATTCAGATCGGTGATGATGCGTTCCTCAATACCGGCGGAGGCGCCGCGATCCACGTTGCCGGTGATCACATGACCCCGTTCCCTCAGTATCGCCACCTGGAGGTAATTGTCGACGAAGGGAGTCTGGATCTTACCGGATCAGTTGCCAGCCAGGAGTTCACTCCGGACGGAATGATCGAGGTTAGCGACGACCCACCCGCTGATGACGGCGCCGAACTGGTTCACTATGTGACGTACCTCGGTCCAGACGGGGAAACGGTGGGGTACAACATTCCCCGCGCGTTCTGGGACTATCTGAATGCGCCAGGCACGGTCTATGACGACAACAATACCGCGGGCACCGCGGACCCGCTCTTTAGCTGGGTGTTTGTGATGGGCCTCCCGATTGCGGACCCGTTCTGGGTGGAAGTTCCGGTTGGCGGCGAGACTCGCTGGGTACTGATTCAGCCGTTCGAACGCCGCGTGCTCACGTATACGCCAGCGAACTCCCCGGAATGGCAAGTGGAGATGGGAAACATCGGCCAGCACTACCGGGACTGGCGCTCGCAGTACTTCCACGACGCGCCTGCAGGCGGAGACACTGAGTTCTACGGGTTGCACGACGGCGGGTTCTGGCGCTTCGGAACGAGCCACGGTGCGGACGAGCGGTGGAACGCGATGGGCTTCACGGACAGCTTTGTCCCCGGTTCGACGCTGTATGCCCGGGAAGAGCACAAACTGGACGGCCTGCGTGTGACGTACTGGTCCGCGGGGGAGGATGGGCTCTACCTGCATGGATGGGACGCGCTCGATTCGAACCGGGATCTTCAGGACATGGTCGTTTACAGTCCAGCCGTTCACGTTCTCCCGAGCGAATACAAAGAAGAATCCTTGCGGACTACGACGACTGCAATTTCGATGGGGCATGAACCGGAACGAAACGTGATTGAAACGACCGTCGAGCAGGAACAGCTGGTGAGCACTCCAGCCGGCCTGTTCAGAACCTGGCGAGTTTCTGCGTCTGGATTCGACAACGGGGAGATCGACCATCGTCTCGGAGAACGGCTCTGGTTCAAACCGGAACTCGGTATTGTTCAGTGGCTCAGTAGCGACTTTTCAGCGTTCCTGTTGAACAGCAACGTTCTGGAAGAGTGACATCCTGTTGAGCCTG
>SKKR01000316.1 GCA_007123655.1 Thermomicrobiaceae bacterium | reverse complement strand
CTGCTCTACGCTCCACTGCTGATCAAAGCGGTTGCGCTGGCGGTGCGAGACGTGCCGGAGATGAACGGGTTCTGGCTGAATGGCGCATTCAAGCGAAGTGATGCCGTGCACGTCGGCGTGGCGATCTCCCTGCGTGATGGCGGGCTGGTGGCTCCGGCGATCCACAACGCGGACCGCAAAAGCCTGGATGAACTCATGGGGGCCTCTCGTGACCTGGTGATGCGTGCCCGAACCGGAAAGCTGCGCGGATCCGAGTTGAGCGATCCAACGATCACCGTGACCAGTCTGGGTGAGCAGGGCGTGGATACGGTCTATGGTGTGATTTACCCGCCGCAGGTGGCGATTGTCGGCTTCGGCGAATTGGTTGAACGTCCCTGGAATGTCAACGGGGCGATCGGCATTCGCCCGATTATCCGTGCCACGCTCGCCGGGGACCATCGAGCCAGCGTCGGTCACACCGGCGGGATCTTTCTTCGCCGAGTTCGTGACTTACTGATGAAACCAGGTGAACTATGACGCCAGACGAAGTTCGAACTGCCGTCTTCCGGTGCTTTCGGCGAATCGCACCGGAGATTGAACCGGAAGAGATCGACCCGCAGGTGCCGCTTCGTGCTCAGCTGGACATTGACTCGATGGACTATCTGAACATTATGATCTGCATACACAACGAGCTGGGCGTAGAGACTCCCGAAGAGGATTACGGGAAGCTGACTACGCTAGACCGAACCGTCGCCTATCTTTCCGAGGCATTGTCCTCCAGAGCACCGCGGTAACTTGTCGCGGAACCTAGATCTGCCGGCTGATTCGTGGAACCTGACCTGTGTCTAAGCGAGAGTGAGGAAACGTCAATGGACGCGTGGGCGAAGATAGGGTCGAGATACATCAACCTGTCAAACGTGTGCGAGGTTCACGTGCGGGAACGACCGCGATCGGCGAAGCTGTTCTTCATCGGCGGCGGCTGTGTCCACCTGGATGAAGACGACACCTGCGATATCGTGAGCGTGCTTGACCCTCGCACGGTCGTCCCAGAAGGCGGGCATCGCACGGTGATCCAGCTTGCCAGTGGCAACAAGTGACATCCGAAGTCGTGAATCATGTAGCCGACGGGCTCCGTCCCGCCGCGTTTACATTCCGAGGCTGCGAAGTGATGACATCGAACGTGATGTTCTCGATTCCGCGATGCTGGCCGAAGTAGCGAGTCAGTTGTTCGACCTGAACAGCGTTCCTGGTCAATCGTATGTTCCGATCAGATATCGAGCACGCATCGCAGGGATTTGCGGTCCGGTTGGTCGATGAATCGAAGCCCGGAGTATGTCGCGGCTTTCACTTCGTTTCCCACCGCATGGCGGTCGAAGTCCACAGGCTCACCGTGCAAGATCCCATTCGCGCGCCAGTGACCGTCAACCTGGTCGATTTCGTTCACTTGAAACCGATTGAAGAAGAAGCCGGTAATGTCTCGTTCAGCGATGACTGCGTTCAACAGTGCGACGAACAAAGTGGCGGGGTCTGTGCCTTCAGCGCTTACCGCGACGTTCTCTACCGGCTCGACCGTCTCGGTATCAACCATCAGGTCGAGCAGTCCCTGAACGCCTGCTTCGATAGCACGTTCGAGCGTCTCTCCGGTGCCCTCGAGCCCGATATCCGCTTCATGTTCCAGGTAGGTATAGGGCATCACGTCTATCTCTTTACCCTTTGATGCAAACAAGCGGGCGAACTCGAGCAACTGGGGCGATTATTCCTGCCTCCGCCATAATCTGGACCACCCGCTCCGCGTCCTTGTACGCCCCGGGAGCCTCTTCCGCCAGTGACCGCCGGCCATGCGCCCGGACGAGAATCCCCCGATCCCGAAGTTCACGCGTGATCTGGTCAGACCGCCACTGCTTGCCGGCCTGGCGACGCGACATAGCCCGCCCGGCGCCATGAAGCGCGCTTCCGAATGTCTCGACCATCCCGAGCGCGGTGCCCCGCAACACATAGCTCATTGTCCCCATGGTCCCGCCCACCAGTACCGGCTGACCCACACCGCGATAGCGCTCCGGCACCTCGGGTCTGCCTGGCCCGAAGGCGCGTGTCGCACCTTTGCGATGGACAAGCAATTCTCGCTCGACGCCGTCGACCACGTGTCGCTCCTGCTTCGCCGTGTTGTGACAGACTTCGTAGAGGGTCTCGATCTCCCCTTCGGGAATTTCCATGACACGGGCAATCGTCTGGCGGATCATGTGCGCCAGCATTTGCCGGTTCGCAAACGCGCAGTTGGCGCCTGCGCGGACAGCACGCAGATACTGCTGACCCTCCGGGCTCTGGATCGGGGCGCATATAAGCTCGCGGTCCGGGACCTCGATCCCATACTTCTTCGTCGCCGCTTCGAGGATCGGCTGGTAATCGTTTCCAATCTGGTGGCCGAGCGCCCGGCTTCCGGTATGAAACGTCACCAGAATCTGGTCTGTGGAGATGCCATAGGCGGCAGCGGCACTGTTGTCGTAGATCTGATCAATGACCTGAACCTCGACATAGTGGTTCCCCGCCCCCAGCGTCCCGACTTCTTTTCGTTGCCGTTTCTTCGCGGTCGCGGAAACTGCCTCCGGATCCGCTGCCTGGATCACGCCGCCTTCCTCGATGTACTCCAGGTCTTCGGGTAAACCGAATCCGAGGGCAACAATCTCGGGTGCGCCCCCGGTCAGGATCCTGTCGAGTTCCTCCTGCTCGAGCACAAGCTTGCCGGTGGAACCAAGTCCGGCCGGGATGTCGGCGTACAACCCTTCCAGGAGCGCTTGCTCCTTGCCGATCAATTGATCCCGCGTAAGCGGTGTTCGGAGCGCTCGCATCCCGCAATTTATGTCAAACCCTACGCCGGCCAGGCTGACCGTGCCCGTTTCTACGTCGAACGCGGCTACGCCGCCGATCGGGAATCCGTAGCCGGGATGCACGTCTGCCATCGCGAGTGCGGCTTTGACGATACCGGGAAGCACTGTTACGTTGGTGAGTTGCCGAAGGGCGCTCCACTCTTTCTCTTCAAGATCGTCGAGCAGGCCCTTCATGCCTTCCCAGTCAGTGAAGATCCTGGCAGGCACCCGCATCGGCGGCCGGGCGGCGATCTCCCAGCAATGCTTCCCGCTCTGGATCGGTGAAAGTGTTTGGGTGATGACAGCCAGGTTGTCCAGCTTCTCGGTCGCCGCGGACTCTTCAGCTCTGTCTTTCGTCTGGTTGTGGCTCATGCTTTGGGTTCCTTCCACCGTTCCCAATCCACCGGGAGCGATGGCTCGGGCACCCACGCCGGCTTCCGGCGCTCGTCCCGGATCTCCGGCTGCTTGCGCAGTTTCGCCAGAAACGCTTCCAGCTGATCGAAGAGATCATCGAACGCGCCACGGGCCGACTCCGGGAGTTCTTTCCCGTGGTTGGTCGCAACCAGTTGCTGGTTCAGCACCGTCAAGCGAAGCTTTGTTGTGTACGAGTCGCTGCGCATGTGGTGCTCGACTGTGATGTCCAGACTCTTCAGATCGTCCTCGATGTTCTTCAGTCGCTTTTCAAGGAGCACCGACTTTTCCTCGACAACCTCGACGAGCGGGCGGCGAATGTTCCCGTGATCGTGATAGCGATATTGCATGGCGATCTCCGATTTACTAGGAACGATTGGCTAATCAATCTGTCCGCGAGTGATGGTTCGCACTTACTCGAGCTCGAACAGCTCGCTCTCTCTCAGGCACTCTCGAAGGTACGCGCGAGCTGCGAGGTTGATGAGCTCGACCTCCCCGACGTCAATGCCTTCGACCGCGGCGATCTCGTCGTCGTCCCAGGCATCGACCGATCGAAGCAGGAACACTTCCCGCCATCGCTCGGGCAAGTTGTCCAGAGCGCCCTCCAGCAGGGCGGCGACTTGACGCTGCTCCAGTAGCTCATCGGGAAGGACTGCGCTCTGATCTGCCAGCACTTCGCGAAGCAACAGAACGCGATCAGGCCAGTCCGGGCCGGCGATGCGAACCGGTGCATCCAGGGACTTCTCGGTCAGTGCTCGCTCTTCTTCCGCGCGTACCGCTTTGCGGATGTGCGTCTGGCTGACACGACGCAACCAGGGGTACAGACCCTTTGAATCGATCTGATTCGGAAGCTCCTCGTGCGCGGTCACGATCGCCGCCATCAGGACATCCTCGGTCTCGACGATCCCGTCTTCGATCCGGTGCTCGTCCATGAACTGTCGGAGCTGGCGATCGATGAACCGGGATAGTGGAACGAGCATGTGACTTGTACGCTCGAGTGTGCTGCGACGTTCCAGGATCTTGTCCAGCTCTCGGGTGGCGAGTCTTGTGTCGGCGTTCAATCTGCGCTCAAGCGTCTGTGCCAGGTCCCGACGAGCCGCTTCATAACGGTAAGCGGTTTGCTGCCTTGCTCGTGCGTGGGTTGCCGGGTTCTGTATCGTCATTCCGTTGCTCCTCTCGTTGTTTTCCCTTCCGTTAGCACCAACAATACTGGTCAACTGTCATAAACGGATTGAGGGCGGGGCGAGAATGTGTCAATCGCGTGGCAGTTGTGGTGGCCTTTCGCCCCACATCAAATGTTACGAGCCTGTTACGAGGACAATGGTTTCGTCACGGCTCTGGCATGGAGTTGTGAGCATAATGTCAGTGGGTCCCGATGGTTCGAGGAAACGAACCGGAAAGCCGAGAGGCGATTACGGAACGTGACTGAGGATTGTCGGGGCCTCTTTCTATTGTTTGGCGCGGATGCATCCGGTCCCGGGGGCACGACGCTGGGTCACGGACGTCCCGCTGTCTCAGATTTCCGTTCGTTCAACTATGTGACCCCCTCCGAAACGTCACGCGACACCGTGCTATCCTCGTTCACACGTTGGGTCCTTGAGCGAAAGCCGTCGGGAACTCTTCCTGGCGTTATGAATAACGCCGAGCTTCAGTATTGATCAAGGAAGCGCGACGCGTGAATCAACGAGGTACGCACAGGTCGGAGACTAGCAGGGAGGTCGCGTTTCTGCGCGATCCCCGTTCTTATCCGAAATTCACCGAGCGGGTTGACGTCGTCGAGACGCACAAGTCCTGGGTGTTTCTCACCAATCAGTACGCCTACAAGCTCAAAAAACCGATTCGCTATCACTCCGTCGATTTCCGGTCCCTGAGCACTCGGTGCGCCAACTGCGAGACGGAAGTCAGGCTGAATCGCCGGCTGGCGCATGACGTCTATCTCGGTGTCGAGCACTTGACCATCGGCGAGGGTAATGATTTCGTCATTGGCGGAGCCGGAACGCTGGTCGACTGCCTGGTCAAGATGAAGCGATTACCGGCCGATCGGATGCTCTCCAGCCTGATCGAGAACGACTGTGTGGAGGATTCGGAGATCCGAAAGGTCGCGCGGAAACTCGCCAGATTCTACAGAGATGCCGCAGCGGCCATTCACGATTTCGACAGCTACGAACGACACCTCAACGCGGAGATAGCGCGAAACCAGCCGGCATTGACACTTTCCGGACGCGGGCTGGAGGACTACCCGGTATTGAACTTGCTTGATTTACAGCGTCGGTTCTTGCGCGAGCACAAAGACCAGTTCCGAAGCCGTGTCGAGGGCGGAAAGATCGTTGAAGGACATGGTGACCTCCGACCGGAGCACATTTGCGTGCTCCCCGAACCGGTGATGTTCGACTGCCTGGAATTTAATGTGCAACTCCGCAACGTCGATCCGATCGACGAGCTTGCGTTTCTGTCCCTTGAGTGCGAGCGTCTTGGTGATCCCTCGATTGGCCCAATACTCTTCGAGGTCTACGAGGACGTAACTGGCGACGATGCACCGGACGAACTAATCTCGTTCTACTCGGTCTATCGCGCCTGCATCTGGGCGAGACTCGCTATTCTGCGAACTCGAGAGCTCGAGCCCGCCGGCTGGCACAAGTGGGTAGTGAGGGCTGGAGCATACCTGGACATCGCCGAACAGCATCAGGCTGCGTTGGTGGCCCGCTGAGACCTGTCAGCCACCGAAGAGTTCGACGATTGAATCGCCGGTGTGGCTTCGGGCGATCGCTTCGGCGAACAGGGGCGCGGCGTTCAGCACAGTAACGCGCTGCTCAATGAACTCCCTGGGTAGTCGAAACGGCGGAATCGAGTCGCTCACCACGATGCCATCCAAGTCGTCGTTCTCCAACGTAGCAGACGCCTGACCAGCGAACACGCCATGGGCTGCGGCCGCGAACACCTTCGACGCCCCGAGTTCTTTGCAACGCCTGGCCGCTTCCACAATCGTCCCGCCGGTGCTGATGAGGTCGTCGAAGATGATGACGACGCGGTCCGCGACGTCGCCGACCAGTCGTCCGGCCGTCATTGTGCCGAGCGCCCTCGCTTTTTCCATAAAGCCGCCCAGAATCTCGCGGTCCATCCGTTCCTCGAGAACGGACCGAAACGCCTCGGCCCGTTTGGTTCCGCCGAGATCAGGCGACACGATCGCGATCTTATCTTCGCCCCCAAGCACCTCGGAGAAATGCTCGGCAAAGAGGAAGCGGCTCTCCAGGTGATCGGTTGGAATCCGGAACGCGTTCTGGAATGCAGCGAGATTATGGACCTCGAGTGTGATCACCTGGTGCGCTCCGGCCGCTTCGAAGAGTTGCGCGACGTAGCGAGTCGTTACCGGGTCACGCGTTTGTGATTTCTTGTCCTTACGGGCGTAGGCGAGGTATGGGATAACTGGAGTTACCCGGCGGGCGGCTGCGTCGCGTAGTGCTCCGATGAAGAAGAGCAATCGGCACAGTTTATCATTCACGCTTTCATCGGGATCCGAATAGAGGGAGTGAATGACAAACACATCGCGGTTGCGAACGTTCTCAAGTGGACGGATCTTGTGTT
>SKKR01000004.1 GCA_007123655.1 Thermomicrobiaceae bacterium | reverse complement strand
CCGCTGGTGGCGGATTTCACCAATCTTCCAGACCGGATCTCGATCGATGATGTCCGCCCGATGATCCAGATCGCAAGCGAGGACTTCGTCAGCGGCAAGGTGGATGCAGTCTATGCGATCTACACGCAGTTCATCAATACGCTTCGCCAGGAGCCGCGAGTGCTTCAGATCTTGCCGATCGAAGCTCCGGAAGAGACCGGTGAAGTGAGGGATTACATCTTTGAACCGGATCCATCTACGGTTCTGAATGCGCTGCTTCCGCGCTACATTGAAGTCCAGATCTACCAGGTATTGCTCGAGTCGATCGCGTCCGAGCATAGTGCTCGGATGGTGGCGATGCGGAACGCGACCGATAACGCCAAAGAGATTCAGGAAGAGCTGACGATGACATACAACAAGGCTCGTCAGGCTCAGATCACCGCAGAAGTGTCAGAGATTGCCGCCGGTGCGGTAGCGCAGCAACGGTAGCAGCACGTCCGGAGTGCCGGCTGTCGGCGCTCGGGCTAACCGAGGGGTGCGGAAACGATGTCCACCACAGTAGAAGCCGGAGCCACTGGAAAGATCGTTCAGATCCAGGGTGTTGTTATCGACGTTGAGTTCCCGCCGGACAAGCTCCCGCAGATCTACAATGCTCTCGTCGTTGAACGGGAAGACGAAGGTCCCCTGACGTTGGAGGTGCAGCAGCACCTGGGGAATGACTGGATTCGCGCGGTTGCCATGTCCGGAACGGAAGGCCTTCGACGCGGGTCCGAAGTCAAAGATACCGGCCAGTCCATCCAGGTACCCGTTGGACCGAAAACGCTCGGCCGGATCATGAATGTCGTCGGTGAGCCAATCGATGAGGCCGGAGAGATCGGCTCCGACGAGTATTATCAGATCCACCGTGAAGCGCCATCGTTCGAAGAGCAGACGACATCCGTCGAGGTCTTCGAGACTGGCGTCAAGGTGATCGACCTGGTCGCGCCGTTCACCCAGGGCGGGAAGACCGGGGTCTTTGGCGGTGCCGGAGTTGGCAAGACGGTCATTATCCAGGAATTGATCCGGAACATCGCCCAGGAGCATGGTGGCTACTCCGTCTTCACCGGCGTGGGTGAACGAACCCGTGAGGGTACGGCGCTCTGGGGCGAGATGAACGAGTCCGGCGTTGTGGACAAGACGGTTCTTGTCTTTGGTCAGATGAACGAGCCGCCCGGGGCGCGACTGCGTGTCGGCCTGACCGGTCTATCTATGGCGGAGTACTTCCGGGACGAGGGCCGGGATGTTCTGCTGTTCATCGACAACATCTTCCGGTTCGTCCAGGCGGGTATGGAAGTGTCAGCATTGCTCGGCCGAATGCCGAGCGCAGTCGGGTATCAGCCAACGCTCGGTACCGAGATGGGACAGCTGCAGGAGCGGATTACGTCCACAAACCGGGGTTCGATTACTTCTGTGCAAGCGGTGTACGTCCCCGCGGACGACTACACCGACCCGGCACCGGCGACGACGTTCGCTCACCTGGACGCGACGATCTCGCTGGAGCGTTCGCTCGCCGAGCAGGCGCTGTTCCCGGCGGTTGACCCGCTTGGTTCGACGTCGCGTATTCTCGATCCCCTGATCGTGGGTGAAGATCACTATAACGTCGCCCGTGAGGTACAGCGTGTGCTGCAGCGCTATCGAGACTTGCAGGACATCATCGCCATCCTCGGAATTGAGGAACTGAGCGAGGACGACAAGCTGACCGTATCGCGTGCCCGGAAGATCCAGCGCTTCCTGACGCAGCCGATGTTCGTGGCCGAGCAGTTCACAGGAACGCCCGGCCGCTACGTCGAGCGTGCGGAAACTGTCCGGGGCTTCCAGGAAATCCTGGACGGGAAACACGACAGCCTTCCGGAGCAGGCCTTTTACATGGTCGGCACGATCGAAGAGGCCGTCGAGCGCGGCGAACAGCTGGCGGAGCAGGACTAGCGGACGCGATATCAGGAGTACGCTCCGGCGACCGCGGGTTTGCCGGAGATGGAGAGCCGAATGGCGAAACTGAGTGTTGAAATTATCACCGGCGAACGTGTCGTCTACGAGGAGTCTGATGTCGACATGGTGGTGGCTCCAGGCGCGGATGGCGCGCTCGGGATCCTTCCCAGCCACGCTCCACTGTTCACGCTGATGTCGCTCGGCGAGATGCGGGTCGTCAAAGGTGGTGAAGAACAGTCTCTGGCCGTGTTCGGAGGTTTTCTGGAAGTCTCGAATGATCACATCCGGATCCTGGCGGATGCTGCCGAACGCGCGGAAGAGATCGATGTTGATCGCGCGGAGGAGGCACGTGAGCGAGCGGAGTCTCGCAAGACTGAAGGCGGCCAGGCGACCGAAGAGATGATGCGCGCTGAGGCAGCGATGCGGCGGTCGATGGTTCGGTTGCAGATCAGCCGACGCCGGCGGGGTCGTCAGCAGCAACAGCAGTCGGGAGGCGGTTCGCCGCAGGGTGGTAGCTAGTCGCGCCCGATGCGCCTGACATGATGCGCTGCAGCACCGGTCCGGTCACAGCTCCGGCCGGTGCTCTTTTGTGAGGCGGCATTTCTCCGGCAGATAGTCTAGACTAGTGTTCAATTCGGACATAATTCGCCGAGCCGGTATCCTGTGTCATCAGGCTTGCCAGAAGGAGCGAACATGCAGACAACCATTGACACGGCGACGATCCGGATCAGGGGTGGCCAGCGACTTAGCGGACGTGTTCCTATCTCGGGCGCGAAGAACGCCGCGCTGCCAGTCATGGCGGCGGCGCTTCTTACCGAAGATGAATGCCTGCTGGAGAACGTTCCCTTCCTGGAAGACATCTACGTGATGGCGGATCTGCTCCGCTGGCTCGGCGCGGACGTGGAATTCGACGAAGAACACCGCCGCGTTCGCATCTGTGCCGCCAATATCCATCGGCGTGAGGCTCCGCAGGAGCTTGTCGAGCGGATGCGGGCCTCCTTCCTGGTCACCGGTCCGCTGCTGGCGAGGTTCGGTGACGTACATTCCACTACGCCGGGTGGGTGCAAGCTCGGGAGCCGGCCGGTCGACGTTGACGTCCGGGGACTCCATCGAATGGGCGCATCGGTCGAACAGGGGGACACCGGGTATCACCTGGCCGCGGCACGGCTTTACGGCACGGACATCTATATGGACTATCCAAGCCACACAGGCACTGAGAACCTGCTCATGGCGGCGACGCTCGCGCGAGGCACTACCCGGATCGTCAACGCGGCATCCGAACCAGAGATCGTGTCGCTCGGCTCGATTCTGATGGACATGGGCGCCCGGATTACCGGCGTGGGAACGCCGCATATCTCGATTCACGGGGTTGACCGGCTAAGGGGCTACCGGGCGGCAATTCTGCCGGATCGACTGGAGGCGGGCGCGTTCGCGATCGCCGCGGTGATCACCGGAGGTGAAGTAGTCCTGGAACGCGTCTCCGAGCCGGACATGCTGCCATTGACGCACAAGATCCGGGAGGCCGGTGCCGAAGTCTGGTGGAGCGAGCATCAGATGCTGGTCCGCGGTAATGGCCCGCTTCGCCCGACAGACATTCAGGCGTTACCATTCCCGGGGTTTCCCACGGACCTTCAGGCTCCCTTTGCAGTGCTGCTGACACAAGCACACGGACAGAGCCGGATCTACGAGCGGGTCTTCAATGATCGCCTTCGCTATGTCGCGGAACTGCAGGCGATGGGGGCAAATATCGAACTGGTCGACAAGCAGCAGGCGATTATCTACGGTCCCAACCGTCTCAACGGCGCCGATGTCCGGGCGCTCGACATTCGCAGTGGGGCCTGCCTGGTGCTGGCTGGCCTGGTCGCTGAAGGCGAAACGCGCGTCCGGGATATCCAGCACCTGCGGCGGGGATACGAAGACATCGTCGGTAAACTGGCGTCCATCGGGGCGGATATCGACTACCTTCCCGGCGAATCCGATATCGCCTGATCGACTCGGCAGTACGGTTGAACAGCCGGTGGCGATTCCGGCTGAATCTGGGTCATAATCTGGGACAAACGATGATCTCGGGGTCCTGAAAGGGTTTTTGATGCCATCCGACCAGAATCAGGATCTGTTGCCCGAAGAGCAGAACACTGACGACGATGATCGGGAGTCTTCGACGGCCGATGTGGAAGACCGTGAATCCCTTTCCATTCGTGACCGAATCATCCCGTTCAGTGCGCTGGGGATTCTCATTATCCTGATTGGCGTGTTTGCCTACACGCTGCATTCACCGTCTGGATCGAGCCTTGGCGCTGGAGGACGAGTGAACACGTCCGGGAGCATGGTGCAGGTCGACGATCAGAAGGCACCGGAGTTCACGCTCCAGACGTTTGACGGTGAGGAGGTGAGCCTGGCTGACTACCGCGGGCAGAGCGTCGTCATCAACTTCTGGGCTTCATGGTGCCCTCCGTGCCGGGATGAGGCACCGATGCTGAACGCGTTTCACGAGGAAGTTCAGGGCGATGACGACGTAGTCTTGCTCGGGATCGCGGTCTGGGAAGAAGCCGAGGCATCAATCGAATTCATGCGTCAATACGATCTGCAGTTCACAAACCTTTCGGATGAGCAGGGGTCGGTACTGATCGATTACGGCGTATACGGAATCCCCGAGACGTTTTTCATCGATGCTGACGGAATGCTGGTTGGGAAGTATCGCGGACCGATCGAGTCCGCGGAGCACATTCACGAGTTGCGAACCGCGTTCGAGACCGGTGAGTCGTAGCGCGGGCTGCGTCTGAAGGAGAACACGATATCGGGATATCCCCGATAGACACGTGGGTTGTGACGTGTCAGAGTACGGCAGCGACGGGTAACAGGTACCCTCGCGCGACGTGAATACGCCCCGGGGGAAGCTTGGACATTGCGGAGATCGGGCAGGTGATCCTGCGGCTTGCTCACGGGCTCGCCGCAGCGGTCTGGGTTGGCGGAGGCGCCTATTACCTGCTCGCCGTGCGTCCGAAGCTTCGCGGCAGCGATAATGAGGCGGCGCGTGAGCTTGGTGCTGCCGTCCAGCGAGAGTTCGGTGAGTGGGCGGCCGTTGCGACGGTCGTGATGATCGCGAGCGGCGTGATCCTGATGTTCGAACGACTGTCCGGTGGCCAGGGCACGGCATTGTACGTGATCCTGCTGGCAATCAAAGTCGGATCCGCGGTTGCGGCGTTCTGGATTACCGGCGTGCTTCGTTCGGGACGACTCGCCAGGCGCGGACGCCGAACGGGGAGGTTCGACACGGCCTGGATTGCACTCGGCTTGAGTGCACTCGCGTTCCTGCTCGGGGCACTCCTGACGACGATCTATCCGGCCGAACTCGGATAGTTCAAGCTGCCGCGGAAGCCGCGAATTGATAGGATTGCGTTGGAGTCAGCGGCACCGGATGCCGGAAGCGGAGGAGGAAGGGTGGCAACAAAGCGGGCCTGGTTCAACCCGAAAATCGCTATTGCGATCGGAGTGCTTGCGATCGCGGTGGGTTACCTCATGTACACCAGTGCTCAGAGCACGTCCGCTTCATTCTTCGACACAGTAAGTGAACTTCACGAGCGCGCAGACTCGAACGACGGGGAACTGGTGCGCGTCGGCGGCGACGTTGTCGAAGAATCCATAGAATTCGATGGCGTTGCCGGTCCTGTCTACTTCGAAATCACCGATGGACAGGAAGTGCTGGGCGTGGCCTATGACGGCCAGGTCCCTGACATCTTTGATGAGCATATCGAGGCGGTCGTCGAGGGAACCTACTATAAAGACGGCGTTTTCCAGGCCGATACTGTCTTGACCAAATGCCCGTCCCGGTTCCACGATGGCGAAGAGTATGAAGACTACGATGATTACGACGACTACGACTACGAAAAGGAACACGGGGACGACGTTCAGTTTGAGTCCGCGTCCAGTGACTAATTAGGAGAGGCCTTCTGGAGTGGCGGAGCTCGGTTCCGGCGTCCTCATTGTAGCGCTCCTGCTCTCACTCTACGGGTTCGCTGTTGCGGTCATCGGCGCACGGCGCAACATCCCCGAACTGGTAGATAGCTCGATTCGTGCAACCTGGGGCGTGGCCGCGCTGGTGGTCATCGCATCAGGCGCTCTATTGTATGCCTTCATCACTCACGACTTCAGTCTGGACTACGTCGCGGGTCGCTCCAGCACCGACATGCCGATGGGATACGTCCTCTCGGCGTTCTGGGGTGGTCAGGAAGGTAGCCTTCTCTACTGGGCGACCGTTCTGACCGTGCTTTCTGCCATCGCGATCACCATGCACCGAAAGCGGGATCGCTCGCTGATCCCGTACGTCGCGGCAACGTCGTTTGCGATCAAGATCTTCTTCCTCGTCATGCTAACGATGGTCACCAGCCCGTTCGAGGTCCGTGCGAACGTGCCGTCCGAGGGGATAGGCCTGAACCCGCTCCTTCGGGACCCGGGGATGATGATTCACCCACCCCTGCTGCTCGGCGGGTTCGCGGCATTTGCGATCCCGTTCTGCTTTGCGATGGCGGCGTTAATTACGGGCCGGCTCGGAGACGACTGGATTCGAGCAATACGGCACTGGACTTTGATTGCCTGGGGCGTGCTCGGACTCGGACTGCTGATCGGCGCGTGGTGGGCTTATCACGTCCTTGGCTGGGGCGGATACTGGGGATGGGATCCGGTGGAGAACGTCGCCCTGCTTCCCTGGCTCACGGCAACGGCATTCATCCACTCGGTGATCGTCCAGGAACGCCGGGGGATGCTCAAGATCTGGAACATGTCGCTCACCGTCGCGTCGTTCTTGTTGGCGATATTCGCGACATTCGTGGTTCGCAGTGGCGTATTGTCGTCGGTGCACTCGTTTGCCGAGTCGGATATCGGTCCGTGGTTT
>SKKR01000365.1 GCA_007123655.1 Thermomicrobiaceae bacterium | reverse complement strand
GAAATAGTCCGGACTGAGCCGCCCGGCCCAGCGTACATCGATCTCCTGAGCAACCGGGGCCAGATGGATAATTCTGGAGGACCGCCACAGCGGCGGCAACCCGTTCATGTCGATCTCACCGGCCCAGGAATGAATCGTCTGCACCCGCCGTCCCGCCACGTTCCTGTTTGTGAAGACCGTGGGCTCGTCACTCTCCTGAACGATCAGCTCGATCTCGTCCGCCAGGGAGTCCAGCGTCGCTCGTGCCCGCTCATCCTGGAACGCGTCGAATCGCCCACGCGTCAGCACCGCTGCGCGAAGTCCGAACCGCGAGGCGAGCAGAGCCGAGTAAAGCGCAGCGCCACCGGGGACCTCAGCCCCGCTCGGCTTGCGATCGATCGTTATGTGACCAATGGAAAGATAGTCAGGCGCCTGGTGCACGGTTTCTCCCCGCTGTCAAACGCGGCATGCCGGCAGAATCTCTCTGAACAACGAGGTTATCGAATGAGCAGGAAGTCCGGCGAACCGTCAAGCGAGAGCTCAGCCGGACTGTCTCGGGTGAATCGTAACCCGGCGCTCACCTGATTCGCCGGTGCTTTCCGTCCTGACAGACGAATCGTCACGCAGCGCCATGTGCACGACACGTCGCTCGTTGGCCGGCATCGGTTCCAGGGGAATCGCCCGCCGGCTCTGTGAAACCTTCCTGGCAACGCGTTTGGCGAGGCCGATCAGGGATTCCTCGCGCCGAACGCGATACCCTTCCACGTCGACAATGACTCTGGTCCAGTCATCCAGTTGCTTGTTGGCCAGCAGGTTAACCATGTACTGAAAGTGGGAGAGGTTGTCCCCACGTTTGCCGATCAATATGCCGAGATCCCGGCCGTTGACGTCGATGAAGACGGTTGGCGGCTCGTCTGACGCGACTTCGATCGATGAGGGGTTGTCCACCGCCATGACAGAGCAATCGAACCCCATCGCGTCGAGTAGTTCGGTAACAACTTTCTTTGCGACCTGCTCGGTTACCTCATCCGGACGCGCGTCAAATCGGGCGGCGGGATAACCAGCGGTATCGGGCTGGCTCGCTCCGTTGCCACGATGCGAGGTGACACGTACCAGCGCCTCACCTTCATTCTCCGGATCGGCATCCACCAACACCTCAACGTCGACCTCATCCTCGGTACACCCCAGTTGCTCCAGGGCAAGCCGCACGGCTTCGTCGACCGAGCGTGCCTGAATCTCGACGCTCTGCATTGGTACGTGCTCCTTCGCTCTAATCCGGGAGCAGGCTAACTGCCAGCGGTGCTGTCACTCTTTCCCGGCCTGGATCGTCGCGGCACAAGGTCCGGGCGCGGCTGCACTGGCTGCTCTTCGGATTCGCTGTCTGATTGACCGCTCTTCCGCCGTTTTGACTTCTTCTTTGATTTCCCGCCGCCGGATTGTCCCCCACCATTTTCGGCAGTCTGGCGTTCGCGCTCTTCCTCGATCCGCTTCATCTGCTCTTCCATCCGCTTGTTGATGGCGCCGAAGAAGCCCGAGCTACCGGCTTGCGCGGCTTTCGCCTTGCGAACTTCGGGATCGACATAGCCGAGTCGTCTCGTCTCCGGAAGCTCCGGAAGCCACGGGAACCAGTCTTTCATCGATCCCCACCCAGTGATGAACCACTGCTGGATCACACTGTAGAGCGCGGAGATCGTCCAGTAAAGGACCGGTCCGGCCGCGAACGTCCATCCAATCACGATCACCATCAGCGGCATGAAGTTCATCATCGTGTACATCATGCGCTGCTGGGGGTCGTCTGGTTTGCCCTGTCCGGCCGGGCGGGTCATTCGCATCTGCACGAACTGGGACCCGGCGGCCGCAAACGGCAGGATCTTCCACGGATCGGACGATGAAAGGTCCGGGATCCAGGCAAATCCGTCCGCCCAGACACCTACGCCTGCATCGGTCAATGATCTGATCGCAAAGTACAGCCCGAAGAATACCGGCATCTGCAGCAGCATCGGCAGACACCCGGACATCGGGTTCACGCCGTTTTCCTGATAGAGCTTCATCGTTTCCGCGGAGAGTCGCTGCCGGTCTTTGCCGTACTTCTTCTGGAGTTCCTTTACCTTGGGCTGAAGCTCCTGCATCGAAAGTGTGGACCTCAGCGCCTTGACCGTCAGGGGGAGAAGAATCGTTTTGACAATGATGGTGAGAATAATGATCGAGAGCCCGGCGCTGCCGGTGAGATCACCGAAATAGCGAAGTGACCATTCGATCAGATCGACAAATTGACTCCAGACCGGCAAAAGTGGCTCCTCAACAGTCTATTGAACGCGGAAGGTTCTGGAACCGCCCGCGAGCCGGTTTCAATGGCAGCTACTCGACAGGATCGAACCCGCCCTCACAGAATGGGTTGCAGCGCAGCACCCGCCACACTGCCTTCAAGCCGCCCCTGATAATACCGTACCTGGCAATGGCCTGGTAGGCGTATTCAGAGCAGGTTGGATGGAAACGGCAACTCGGTGGCAGGAACGGGGAGATACCTCGTTGATATCCCCGGATAAGCCAGAGCGCGAGCGTCTTCATACTGGTCGTTCTCCGAGGTCCGGTTGTCCTGGCGGTGTGGGAGAAGCGAACGTTTACCCGGCTAAACCCGCACGCTTGAGAAGTATACCGAGCGAGTCATCCACGGTGCGAAAATCGACATCAGGCTCGGCCATCCTGCCACGAGCGATGAGGACGACATCGAACCCCTGTTCCAGGCTCTGGTGACGGTGCCGTACGGATTCGCGCATCCACCGTTTAACGCGGTTCCGACGCGCCGCCTTACCCACACGTCGCCCAACCGCGAAACCGTAGCGATTATGTTCCAGATTGTTTGGTTCGGAGACGAGCACCAGATATGGCGTCGTCCAGGATTGTCCGCGCTTGCGAACGCGCTGAAATTCCCGGGGATCACGGAGACGAAGACTGCGAGTGATCATCACTCGCCATGTTACTTGCGCCCGGTCGGCTTGTACTCTGACGAAACGGACAGCGCCTTACGCCCGCGAAGTCTGCGCGCCGAGATAATCGCGCGCCCGCCCCTGGTCTTCATTCTGGCCCGGAAGCCGTGTTTGCGCTTCCTTGGCAATCGTTTTGGCTGGTAGGTCCGCTTGGGCACTTGACTCAATCCTTACCTGGTTGGTACTCACAAAAAAACGACCATGCACTCCCCGCGCCGTGCAGGGTGCAACGGACCATGGCATTATACGGAGCCCGCGACGGCACTGTCAAAACCGGTGTCGGCCGCGTGTCTACCATTGCAAGCGATGAACTCGATTTTGACCATTGTATGGTACCCTCTGTACGTTCACGATTATGTGCTGAGCCTGATGTCCTGGTTTCGCCATGCCAACCGGCCTGCAGACGGGCTTGCACTCTGGACGTTAATGCTACGGGGCGGTTAACTGCCTCAAACGGGTCCCCGTCGGCGCGTGGTTTCGTTGTGATCGCGTTAGTGCATCAGGCGTGCAGGAACTGGATGACCGCCCCAGCAGGAATCTCGAACTGCTCCGGACCAACCGGAACTTCACCTTGCTATGGATTGCGGATTTCGTGTCCTCGCTGGGCGACCGGATCCATCAGGTCGCCATGGCCGCACTGGTCTACACGGTCACCGGCTCCCTCACGCAGACCGGAATCGCCTTCGTCGCGACCGCACTTCCAGATCTGGTGCTCGGACCATTCGCCGGCGTGCTCGTGGACCGGCGCGACCGGCGCCGCGTGCTCATCGCCTGTGACCTGATTCGCATCCCCCCGGTCCTGATGATTCCGTTCGTCGCTGACTTTCACATTGTCTTCGTCTACCTGCTCCTGTTCTGCGTCAACTCGCTCGCGGTGCTGTTCAAACCGGCGCGTCGGGCTATTATTCCGTCCATCGTCAAACCGAAGGATTACAACACCGCGAACTCGCTCGGGTCGGTGTCCGAGAACTCGAGCGACATCGTGGGGTACCCCATCGGCGGCGGCTTGCTGCTTCTGTTCGGATACCTGTTTGACCAGCACACCAGCCTCGTCATCGCGTTTTCCGTTGACGCGCTAACGTACTTGATTTCGGCAATCCTGATTTTCGCCATCTCAACTACCAGTACCGCCTACGTCGCGCAATCCGGTCGAACCATATGGCACGAGATGGTCGAGGGCGTGGTCTTCGTCTGGAATCACCGGCTCGTTCTGGCCAACACGATGGTGACGCTGCTCGGCCCTATCGCCCTGGGTGCGGCGACACCGCTGTACGTTGGGTATGCCTGGGACATCCTGGACGGCGGCGAGTGGGAGTATTCTCTCATTGGCGCTGGAATCAGCGTTGGAACCGTCCTCGGCGGATTGTGGCTCAGCACCAAAATCCGGGTCAATACCGGGATCACCGTTGTCAGCGGGCTTGCGCTGATGGGCGCCTCCGTCGGCGCAATGGGATTTGTCAGTTCCCTGATACCGGCGATCGTCTTCATCACAATCAGTGGATTCGGGAGTGCCATGGTGCTGATCCCCGGGGTCACCCTGGTTCAGGATCACACCCCGGATAAGCTGCTCGGGCGGGTGTTTAGCATCCGGCAGACGCTGTTCTACTCCGCGATCGTCTTCTCCACGTTTATCGGTGGCTGGGCCGGAGACGTGTTCGGGATCCAGGTGGCGCTGATAACATGTGGGCTAGTGCTCGTCGTGCTCGTTTCTCTGGCATCGCTCATCCCGTCCGTCCGGGCATCCGGCCACGAGCAGGTGGTCGTTTCACCGTCACCCGATTGATGCGATGCCGGGGCGGTGTTCTGCTCTGCTATACTGCAATGATGTTGATTATGTCCAATAGGTACGGATGGGTCCACCGATGACCGGAGATGCACTCGAACGGCAGATCTTCCGGATTCTCGCGGGAACTGACATCACACTGGCCTCTGCCGAATCGTGTACAGGTGGGCTCATCGCATACCGAATTACCACAGTTGCCGGAAGCTCCGAGTACTTTCTCGGCGGGGTCGTTGCGTACGCCAACGATCTCAAAACCCGGCTTCTCGGGGTTTCGGCCGATACGATACGGACAGACGGCGCGGTCAGCTCCGCCTGCGCCCGAGAGATGGCCGAGGGCGTCCGGACGCTGACCGGCGCCACGATCGGCGTATCTACCACCGGTATTGCCGGCCCGGGTGGCGCAACCGCCACGAAGCCCGTTGGTCTGATTTACATCGCCTGTTCAACCCCGAACGGCACCCGTGTCGAAGAGGTGCGCTGGCGAGGTGATCGCGCCCAGCACATGGTTGACGCCGCGGAATTCGGGTTGAGAATGGTCATCGATGCGGCGACAGAAGCAAGCGCCGCGTCCGTTGGAGCGGATCCGGACATCTAGACCTGGAGTACAAACGTGGATATTCAGCGCACGCGCCTGGACAACGGCGTGCGGGTCGTTACAAGCAGGATGGATCACGTCCGTTCAGCAAGCCTGATCATCTATATCAAGGCTGGCGCCAGGCATGAACCGGACGAACACGCCGGGGTGTCCCACTTCGTCGAACACATGGTGTTCAAGGGCACGAAGCGCCGTCCAGACCCGATCTCGATTACCCGGGAGATCGAGGAATTCGGCGGGGTCGTCAACGCCGGGACCTCACGAGAGCACACCAGCTACTGGATCAAAGTCCCGAGCGTGCATCTGGAGAAGTCTTATGACGTGCTCGCCGATATGCTCCTGGAATCAACGTTTCGCGAGGAGGAACTGGAGAAAGAACGGCGCGTCATTTTCGAAGAGATCCACGGCATCTACGACACGCCGGACGACTACATCCATGATGTGATCGATGAACTCGTCTGGGCGGGTCAGCCGATCGGCCGTCCGATCATTGGCTCCGAGGCCACGATCCGTTCGATGGGGCGCGACGACGTGCTCGGCTTCATGCGCGCCAATTACCACCCCAACCGTGTCGTCATTTCCGCGGCCGGCAACGTCGATCACGATCGCGTGGTGGAAATGGTGGAGCGAACGTTCGGGCAGCTTCCGGCCGGAACGCCGCCGGATCTCGTGCCCAGCCGGATCTCTCAAACGGCGCCCAGAGTCAAAGTGCTGGAGCGAACAACCGAGGAAGCACATATTGCCCTTGGCCTGCCCGGAATTGCCTACACGGATGACCGGCGGCAGGTGCAGGACACCATCGACGCGATTCTCAGCTCGGGAATGAGTTCCCGGCTCTTTGAAGAGATCCGGGAACGTCGGGGGCTGGCCTACGCCGTGTTTTCCTACTTTCGCGGTTACCAGGACGCCGGCCAGGGCGTGATCTATGCCGGAACGGATCCGGGGAAGGTCCAGGAAACAGTCTCTGCGGTGATCGAAGAACTCTGGCGGATCCGGGACGAGCGAGTCCCAGATGAAGAACTGGCTCGCACCAGGGAACTCCGCAAAGGACGCATCAGTCTGGGTCTTGAAGATTCCCGGGCCGTCGCCGGCTGGATCGGAAGTCAGGAATTGCTATTCGATGAGATCCTGACGCCGGATCAGGTGATGGAGGAGATCGACGCTGTCACGAGCGAGCAGGTACAGGAGCTCGCGCGGGTCCTGATGCGACCTGATCGCCTGAACCTGGCGATTATCGGACCGTTCTCGGACGATGACAAGTTCCGAACGCTACTTGAATGAGTCTTGAGCACCGATGAGGTTGAAACGGAACGATGACTGAAGGCGCACACATTCTGATCGTCGAAGATGAACGCTCGATCGCGTCGTTCCTGCGGCGCGGCCTGGTCTTCGAAGGGTACGAGGTGCGCGTCACCGACTCTGGCACCGAGGCCCTGGCGATCACTCGTGATAACGGCATCGACCTGATCGTGCTCGATCTGATGCTTCCAGGAGAGGTCGACGGTATAGAGGTCTGTCGCCGTATTCGCGGTGCAGGAGATCAGATTCCGATTCT
>SKKR01000475.1 GCA_007123655.1 Thermomicrobiaceae bacterium | reverse complement strand
GTGTTCGGCTCGTCAGGCACAGGATCGTCTGAAACCTCGATATCGACCGGAGGCTCAGCATCGGGATCTTCCATCTCTTCCGCCTGGGCTTCTGCGGTCGCAGTTGCCCACGCCTCAGCAGTCGGGTCAGCTGACGGACCGGCCGGACCGTCGCTTATCGGGGTGCCGGTGAAATACTGAACAAGGTAGTCCTGGACATCGTCGTCGGTGACTTCGATGCCGAACTCGTCAAGCGCATCCATGACAATCCAATTTTCGATCATCTCGTTGACGGTCATCGGGTCGATATCGGCATTCTCGACGTTGTCCAGCTCCTGGTCGGCCTGAAGCGCAAGCTGCTGGTACTGCTGCGCCTGGTCACCCTCCATAAACTGGGCCATCTGCTGGTACTGGTTGATCTGCATCACGAGTTCGTAGCGACGGAAATCCCAGTACTCGGACCGGGAGATGTTTTCGCCTTCAACCGCGGCAACCGACTGTCTCGGCAGGTGCACGTACTGGTAATACGCGCCGATACCCAGAATCAGGATCAGCGCGATCGTTGCGACGGCGACAACGAGCATGATGAGCTGGCGCCGATACGCATCGAGTTCGGCCTGGGACATTCGGTGTCCGCCGCCCTCACCCGTCAGAACTCGCTGAATCTCCGCGCGAATACGTTGCACCATACTTACGTGTCCTCGGTTCCCTGAGCGCTGATTAATACGAATCGCGCCCGATGCGCCTAACCGACCGGTCTGGCATCGCGCGCGATTGACTGCATCGTCCCCGGATCCAGCGTGACTCGGCGACGCGAGCCAGCACCGGACTAGCCCCTACTGACTGAACGGGATCAGGGCAACATGACGCGCACGCTTGACGGCACGCGAGAGCATGCGCTGATGCTTTGCGCATGTTCCCGTCTGCCGCCGTGGCTCAATCTTGCCACGATCCGAGACATACCGCCGGAGCCGCCCGATGTCCTTGTAGTCGACTACGCCGATACCATCCATGCAGAAATAGCAGATCTTTCGGCGAGGGAAGTAGCGGTTACCACCGCCGAACCGGCGTCGCCGCTGCCCACCTCCGGAGCCGCCGCGGTCACCGCCATCGCGCTGACCACCCGACTGCTGGCTCCTTGGTTCTCGTTCTTCAGCCATCTCGTTCGTTCCTTTCCTGAACATCGCTCGTTCTGACTCGTTCGATCCGCCTGAATCGATCCCGGAGCTAGAAAGGCAGATCGTCGAGTTCGTCTTCATTTCCCTGGCCGCCTTGTCGCTGTGCCATACCCTGGTCGTCACCGCGCGGCGTGAGATTCATCAACTCACTGGCAACGATTTCGACAGACTGACGTTCCTGACCATCCTGGCCGGTAAATTGATTGATCTGAAGCCGGCCTTCAACGTAAACCTTATTGCCTTTTGCGTAGTACTGATCGGCGACTTCTGCGAGCTGTCCGAAACAGACCACCCGGTACCAGTCCGGAGGCGCTTCTTCGCCACCTTCCTGCCGTTGACTGCGCGGCTGCCGGTTGACGGCGACTGAGAAATTCGTCACCGCAGTTCCATTTGGGGTGAACCGCATCTCGGGATCACGACCAATGTTTCCTATGATGTGCGCGCGCGCCCGACCAGTGGACATGCATAGCTCCTTACGCGTTAGGACTGCTCTTCGTCGGACCCCTCCGCCGGCTCCGGTTCAGGCTCCGCCTCCGTCTCCGGCGAATCAACCTCGTCCGCGTCATCAGCGCCGTTCGTCTCCGCGCTCTCGTCCTCGGCTACTTCACCGGGATCAGCGTCGCTGGGCTCCTCGGCTTCCGGTTCTTCGGCAGCCTCCGGCTCATCTTCCAGCGGCTCCGCCTTCTCCTGACGAATCAACAGGTACCGCAGGACGTTGCTGTTGAGTTTCAGCTCGCGCTCGAACGGATCAAGACTCCCTGGTTGACTGGAAATGGAATATAGCACGTAGAACGCGTCCGTGTGGTTCTCGATCTGATACGCCAGCCGGCGGCGTCCCCATGGGGTGGTCGATTTGGTCCGGAGAATCTCCGCGCCGGTCTGGGTGATCTGATCCGAGATCCGCTGCATCTCGGACTCGAGCGCCTCGTCTCCAAGCTCGGGAGACAACAGCACCATTAACTCGTATCCACGCGGGTCAGGGGTATAGGTTGCCAAGCGGCCCTCCTTCCTTCGGTGCCGCGTTGCTATATCGCCTGCGCCGGCTGGCAATCCGGTCACAGTTGCAACGCAGAAAGGACATGTTATTGATTCGAATCCGGGTGCGGCACACGCCACACCGCCCGTGCGCCTCAGCGACGGACACCCGCGGATTATACCAGTCAACGCCCGTTCAACAAGGAAAAACTGGCAGAGACGGCCACGTCTCGCAGCCGTTCAGATCAGCGACACCCTGCTTCCGGCGGCGAACCCAGTCAATTGACGACCGATTTCCCCCGACCGTATAATGCCGAGCACGAGTCCGACGCTTCAGAACGGAAAATAAGGAGCGACCACTCGCCGTTTGCTGGTGTAATGACCCCATCTCGAACTGGTCCGTGTAAATCGCTCGCATTGCGGTTGCTACTGGCGTTGTGCACAGTTGTTCTGGCCGGGCTTCTCGCTGCCTGTAATCTGGAGAGCCCACTTCCATCGGACGACGAGCCGACCATCGACCCGAATAACGACCTGACCCCGGTGGAAGAGCCCGAAGAAGGCGGCTCGCTGGTCGTTTCGATTCCGGAAGAGCCCGATTCACTCAATTTCAGCCTGACGACGAGCCAAAGCGCGCAGTGGATCCTGAGCACGATCGACGCGCGCCTTATTCGCCTCACTGAGGCGAACGAGTACGAGCCCCGGCTCCTGCGAGAAGTCCCGACCCTGGAGAACGGCGGGATTTCCGAGGACGGCCTCACCTACACGATCAGGTTCCTCCCGAATATCACCTGGTCGAACGGTGAGCCGGTTGACGCGCGCGACTTCGAGTTCACCTGGCGAACGCTCACGCACACTGATTACCCGGCAGCCGCATTGCGTGGTTGGTCGCTGATCGAGGATGTTACGGTCAGCGGCGACGATCTTTCCGCGGTGATCCGGTTGCGAAACCCTTCAGCCGAGTTCATAAACCGCGTCCTCGCCGGTGGTAGCGGCGAGAGTGCGGGGTTCCTGCTCCCGCGCCACCTTCTCGAAGACGTTCCCGTTGAGGAGATCCCGGCTCATCAGTACGGTGCCAGCGAGCACGTCGGGGCCGGTCCGTTTCAGGTGGTGGAGTGGGAACACGGTGAGCACCTCACTGTTGAGCGAAACGATGGCTACTGGGGCGAACCTCCATTGCTTGACCGGATCGTCTTTCGGTTCACGGAGTCACCAAGAGACGCGATCGCTCAGGTAACGACCGGCGACGTCGATATCGCCGTGAATCTCCCGGAGACGTCATTACTCGATGCGATCGAGTCGGACGAGACGCAGGCGCTGGTGACGCCGCGGGCCGGCGCGGTGAAGACATACGCATTCAACCTTCACGACCCGAACAACCCGGACCACCCGCATCCGATTTTCGACGACATCTCCGTTCGTCAGGCAATTGCGATCGGATTCGACCGCTGGGACGTCGTGCGAACGATGCTGCTGGACCAGTCCGAAGTGCCGGGATCACCGCTCAGCAACACTCTCTGGGAAAACGAGCGCCTCAACCCTCCGCCCTACGATCCTGACCGGGCCGAGGCGTTGCTGGAGTCGGCAGGCTGGACAATGGGGGACGACGGGTATCGTGTTCGTCACGGACAGCGACTCAGTTTCACCATAACCACGACTGCCGGTGATGATCCGGAAGCCGTTCTCCGGCAGCGTGTGCAAGACGCGTTTATCGAAGACATGGCGGAAATCGGCGTCCATGTTGAGCCACAGAACTATGAACGGGAGTATCTGTACGGGACCGAAGAGCAACCCGGTGTTCTCCCGTCACGTTCCTTCGATATGGTGGACATCCCCTGGAACGACCGGACAACGCTCGACATGTTCATCGAGCGGGTGAGCGAAGCGTTCATTCCGTCGCCGTCGTTCCCGGAGGGAGCCAACCTCATGGGTTACGCAAACGAGAAGGTTAATCGCCTACTCAGAGAGCAATCAGTAACGCTGGAACCGGTTGAGCGAGCAGAACTGCTTAACGATGTTCAGGAAGTCGTGATGGAAGACCACCCGGTGATTCTCGTCTACGATCACATCGAGATCGACGTTGCGCGCAACTACGTTCACGGTCTGCGGCCAGGACCGGTCTCAGGTCTCTGGTGGAACGTGGAAGAGTGGTGGATTGATCCGGACGAGGTTGTCGTTCACTGATAGAGTCACACCCTGAAACCTGGAGCAAACGTCCTCTCGCGAACGAGTAGGGACGACGAGCCCGGCCCTCAGCACTGCCTCACGCTCACACCGGAAACGTCGATCTCGACGACGTCCGCTATCGCATCAATTTCCCAGGCGCGCGCGTCCCGCATCATCGCGTCCGCAACCGCAGGCACCGAAGCACGCCCGGAGAGCGCCAGAACGCTCGGCCCGGATCCGCTCAGACTGGCCCCGTATGCTCCGGCCGCGACCGCAGCATCAATGACCGCGTCAAGATACGGGTAGAGCGATGTCCGGTAGGGCTGGTGCCAGCGATCCTGCATGGCTGTTCCCAGCAATTCGGGACGTCCGGATGCCAGCGCATGAACCATCAGCGCGCAGCGTGATGAGTTGAACACCGCGTCGATTCGAGGCAGCGACTCGGGAACGACCGCGCGAGCGTCTCGGGTGAAGCCGATCGCCGTCGGAATCAGTACAACCGCGACGAGATCAAGGTTGATCAGGAGCTGAAATGTCTCCTGCCCACCCGGACCGGACACCGCGAGCACCGCACCACCGAACATCGCTGCCGCCAGGTTGTCAGCGTGCCCCTCGATCCCGATCGCCAGAGCGAGCAGCTCCTGATCCGTCAGGGGATTCTGAAGCAACGTATTTCCGGCGGTCATTCCGCCGATGATCGCCGCCGCGGAGCTCCCCATCCCGCGAGCGACCGGAATGTCACTCCAGGTGCGGACGCTGACCGGAGGCAGTTCGCGGCCAATCTCCCGGCTGAGATACTCCATGGAGTACGCGACCAGGTCCCGTCCATCGGAGAGCGCATCATTCTGGTCGTTGGCGATCCCGGAGACCCCTTGTTCGACCGTCACGTTCAGATAGCGGGCAAGCGCCAGGGCCATCGTGTCGAATCCCGGACCGAGGTTCGCGCTGGACGCCGGCACCGAAACCGTGAACGTCATCTCTGAAGCACTTCCCGGAGTTGCGACATTTCGGGATCGATCACCACCGGCTGGTTCGCGAACCGGCCAGGACTGGTTCCATTCCCCAGATGGTAGGTCATCACCGCTTCGGCGTCCTTCATCACGTGCCCGGTCAGAATACCGGCCACCCGCGCCGCTGGTGAAATCACACCGGTCCGCACGAGTTTCCTGAGACCGGCCAGTGTCGCCGCCGACGCCGGTTCGCACCCGATCCCCGACCGGTCAATCAGCGCCTTGGCATCCATGATCTCGGTATCAGTGACTGCTTCGACGACTCCATCGGTGCGTTCGATGGTTCGCCTGGCTTTCTCGTAGCTCACCGGATTCCCGATGCGAATGGCAGACGCGACGGTATCAGCGTCCATTGGCTCGAACGAGCGAAACGACGATCGAAACGCTTCGTAGAACGGAGACGCTCCTTCCGCCTGGATGACCGCAACCCGTGGAGACTTGTTGATCGCGTTGCGATCACGCAGTTCGGCCAGTGCCTTACCGATCGCCGCGGTATTGCCGAGATTTCCGCCCGGGAGAACGATCCAGTCCGGAATCGTCCAGTCAAGCTGGTGAAGCAACTCGATGAGAATAGTCTTCTGTCCTTCGATCCGGTAAGGGTTGATTGAATTGAGCAGATAGATCCCGAGTTCCCGGCTAGCATCCTGGACCAGACGCATCGCGGCGTCGAAGTCACCGCGAATCTGGATAATTCGCGCTCCGTACGCGACCGTCTGTCCGAGCTTCGCCGCAGAGATCTTCCCATCGGGGACGAACACAACTGCCGGCAAACCCGCGAACGCGGCATACGACGCCACGGACGCCGACGTATTCCCGGTCGACGCACAGGCTACCATCGTCGCTCCGACCTTGACAGCATGGCTCGTCGCCACAGTCATGCCCCGGTCCTTGAACGAACCTGTCGGGTTTTCTCCCTCGTGCTTCAGCCAGAGCTCGGCGACCCCGACATCCCGGGCAATCTCCGGGGCGTGATAGAGGTTCGTGTTGCCTTCCGGCCGGGAGACGATCTGCTGTTCATCGAACGCGGGAAGGAACTCCCGATAACGCCAGACGCCACTACTATCAGGCCCACGCCAGGCCCGAAGGCGCGTGTTGTATACCGACACGTCAACGGCGCCAGACTCGGGGAGAATCAAATCGAGAAGCCCACCGCAATCGCACCGGGTTCGCAGGGAGTCCGCGTCGTACCGCTGTTGACATGATACGCAGACCAGTTCCACCCCGAACCCCTCGCGATTCAACGAAAGCTTGGGCCGCACAGCCCCGCACTGGCCAGTATAGCAGTGGACGAACGGGTCACAAGAAGACCGAAGCACCGGACGCGAGTGACCCGGCGCTTCGGTGAGTATGCGAGTGGCTCTAACTTGATTCGACCGTTGCCTTAGACTGTCCGGTGCGGATCCAGCGCGTCCCGGAGTCCGTCACCTACGTAGTTGATGCTGAGCACCGTCAGGAAGATCGCGGATCCAGGGAAGATCACCATCCAGGGATGAATCGCCATGTAATCCCGGGCATCAAAGAGCATCCGGCCCCAGGTCGGGATATCCGGCGGGAACCCGAGACCCAGGAAGGAAAGCGTCGATTCGGTAATGATCGCCTGAGCGACCGCGAGTGTCGCCGCCACGATAATCGGGCTCATCACGTTCGGCATAATGTGCCGCAGCATGATTGAGGTTGTCCTGGCGCCAATACAGTGCGCTGCCTCGATGTATTCCTTCTCCTTGATCGAGAGGAACGACGCTCGCACGAGCCTTGCGACCGGCATCCAGGCCAATGCGCCGATGACCACCACGATCAGGATGAAATTCCCTAACAAGGCCCCGAACGCATCCCGCATGGTGTCCCGGAACAGATAGATAATCAGCAGGAGAAGCGGAAGCACCGGAAGAGAAATGAACAGGTCGGTCAGCCGCATGAGCGCTGAATCGGTGAACCCGCCGAAATACCCGGAGATCGACCCGATCGTGGTTCCGATCGTGATCCCAACCAGCATTGCCGCGATGCCGACCGCAATCGAGATCCGGCCGCCCCACATGATTCGCGCGAACACGTCGTGGCCCTCATGCGTCGTGCCCATAGGATATTGAAGCGAGGGGTTCTCGTAGGCGATGCTGAAGTCGATACCACGCACCTGCCCCTGGTAGATCATCGGACCAAAGATCACCATAAAGACGAAAACTGTGATGACGATCGCGCCGGACATTGCCAGTTTGTGATGGCGAAACTGCCTGAAGGCGTCGCTCCAGAGCGAACGCGGCTTTTTTGCCCGCAGCGCCCCGACATCCGCCAGCGTCTCCTGGCTCTGGGTGCTCGTGGCTTCTGACATTCGTTCAATCCTCCCTAACGCCCACGCCAGCCAGTCTTATTCGTACTTGATCCGCGGGTCGAGCACGCCGTAGAGCACGTCCGCGATCAAATTGAATATCACGACCAGAATCGAGAATATGAACGTGATCGCCATCACCACCGGCGTATCGTTGTTGTTGATCGAAGTGATCAGCAGGTTCCCGATACCCGGCACCCGGAAGATCTGCTCGGTCACCACAGCACCGGTAAAGATGGTGGGGACGCCGAGCGCCACGATCGTCACCACCGGGATCAGCGCATTCCGCAGCGCGTGCCGGAAGATGACGACTCGACTGGCCAGACCCTTCGCTCGGGCGGTGCGGACATAGTCCATGTGAATCGTTTCCAGCATCGCCGCCCGCGTATATCTGGTGAGAATCGCCGCCTGGAATAGGCCGAGTACCGTCACCGGCATAATGGTCATCTGAACACGCTGCCAGACGGCCTCCAGTCCCGTTCCATCCACGGTGCTTCGGTACACCGACGGTAACGTGGGTAAGCCCCAGTCTCCAAACTTGATGCTGAAGATCAGGATGAACAGCAGTCCGGTGAAGAACGTCGGGATCGAGAACCCGATGAACGCAAACGTTGTTGCCACGTTGTCGAAAATCGAGTACTGCTTCACGGAGGAGATCACGCCAACCGGGATCGCGATCAGGATCGCCAGGAGATAGGCAGACCCCAGCACGGCAAGCGTTGTCGGTAACCGCTGGACGAGCAAATCACTCACCGGCGAGCGGGTCTGGAACGAGTATCCGAAGTCACCCCGCGCCAGGGATGTCGCCCAGCGCGCGTAACGGACCGGGACCGGATCATCAAGACCCATGCTTGCCCTGAGCCGCTGCTGTACTTCAGGGGGAACCGCTGGATTCAAGGCGAGATCTGAAAGCGGGTCACCTGGAGCAAGAGCGAGAATCGTGAAGATCACCAGACTGATAGCGACCAGCGTGGGGATTGCTATCACGAGGCGACGCAAGATGTATCTACTCATCGGGCCTGCTTCCCAGGTTCACCCGGTGTGCCCCTGTCTGCACACCACACCACCACCGGCCGTTCTGTGACGAACCTTTATTCACGTAGCACACCAGCATGACAGTCATCGCTCCATCAGTACCACTCCACACAGTGTGACTGGATGCTCATGCCGGGTCGCGGAGTCTGCTCGTTCGCGTTCACGGGATAATACTTGATTGATGTCCTTTGCGTCCACCCGCCAGAAGGCACAGGAAACTGACTCGTCATCAGTCTGTGCAGACCTTCTGTTACGCGCTGTTTCCGATCCTTCCAGGATTGCTCATGTTGAATTTGCATCACTCGTCACCCCCTGAACGCCCGCCTTCAGACGTCCCGGCCCGGAGGCGTCTGGTCGCCTCACTATCGATTTGCATACGTTCAGAATCAATCACCACAGCGTACCTCGACCTGGCGGCATCTACGCTGACCAGTCCGTCGATGACGTCATCCAGGACAGCTTCCGGATCGCGCTCGAATGCCGAATAGAATCCGCCCCCGCCGGGCAGTCCGAGCGAGATAGACATATCAGGTCCAAGTTCCCTGGCGCCCTTTGAGTCAATAACGGTTCCATCCCCGAGTGTGATACGGGCGAGCGCGCCGGGCTCTCCACCGGCGTAGCCCGCGGCGGGGTGGCGCGTGCGGTCGAACAGTCCGCTAAACGTATACGGTTCACCCGTGTTCACGCTGAACTCGACTGTTTGTCCGAGTCCGCCACGATACGCTCCGGGCCCGCCGGAGTCCGTCCGGTATTCTCGCCGGTGAAAATGGATCGGCGCGAGCGACTCGATAACTTCGGCGGGAACGCCGGATATTCCGCTCGGAAACGCCGTTGCGCTGATCCCGTCCTTGTTCGGTCTCGCACCCGTCCCGCCTGTCGAAAACCAGACGTAGGTCCAGACGGAACCATCGTCGCGAGGACCGGAAAGCTGGGTACTCCAGATGTTCGCCGCACCCTCCGCGAGCACCCGATCAGGCATGGCCTCAGCCAGCGCGCCGAAGATCGCTCCGGGCAGAAAATGTCCAAGGATATGCCGGCCGCACACCGGGGCGGGATGCTGGGCGTTGAGGATCGAATCCTTCGGTGCGCTCACGGTTACCGGCCGGAAACTTCCCTCGTTGTTGGGAACATCAGGAGCGAGCGCGCATTTTAACGCGTAGGTGGTATAGGCGTGGGTGTAGTTGAGCACGACGTTGATGCCGTACGCGCTGGCCGGACTGCTGCCCGTCCAGTCGACGTCCATCCGATCCCCGCGCTTCCGGATGGTCACAACAAGTTTCACCGGGTTTTCATACCCGTCCGAATAAACCTCGTTCGTGTAGTCACCGTCCGGAACCTTCGCGATGGCCTCTCGCATCGCACCCTCGGATCGCCGGATGATCTCATCTGTCAGCGGATCGACCGATTCCAGGCCGAATTCATCCATGAACCGGAGCAGGTAGCGCCCGCCGACATCGTTCGCCACGACCTGTGCGCGGAGGTCACCGATCACCGGTTCGGGCGCGCGGCAGTTTGCCGCGATCAGCTTGAGTAACTCCGCGTTTTCCAGACCCTCGTCGTACAGTTTCGTGATCGGCACGAACAGTCCCTCTTCGTACACGGAACGGGCGTCAGTCCCCATCCCGCGCCCGCCGATGTCAAGTGCATGACAGGTATTGCCGAAGAAGCCAACCAGCCGGACACCTTCGAAGATCGGCGTGATAACGGTGAAATCGTGCAGGTGGCCGGACGTTTTCTGCGGATCGTTCGTGATCAGCACATCGCCAGGTTTCAGCGTCTCAGCCGGATACACGTCCATGAAGTGATGAATGCAGGTCGCCATGGCGTTGATGTGGCCGGGAGTCCCGGTGACTGCCTGAGCGATCATGTTTCCGCGGGTATCGAACACGCCGGCGGACAGATCACCGGATTCGCGTACGATCGTCGTGAACGACGTGCGCATCAGCGCGGCGGCCTGCTCGTTCACGACCGCGATCAGCCGGTTCCAGAGAATCTCAAGCGATATCGGATCGATGTTCGAACGCGTCACACGCGGACCTTTCCCGATCACGAGCGTTCCTCGACCTGGTGCTGCGTTATGCTACGCAGCGAGGGATCAGCCTGCAAGAGAAACCGGACCCGGCGAAGCTCTGAAGCTCGTCAGGCCCGGTACGGGGCGCCGCCGCGGGGGACGGCGGCGAGAGGTGGTGAGATGCCTTGTCTCGACGACTGGACGTTCGTGCGGGTGCACGATCCATCGGCCGTCGTCGAAACTAGATCATCTGTTCTAATTCTGAACCATGCCCGGTGCCCCGTCAACTGTCCGACTGGACAGGTGCGTTGCGGGATATATGATTCGAAAGCTCACGCGAGCCAGACTCCATCCCGCATGATATGCCGACCAGGCAGCTCCTGCGGAGTTCGCCAGGTCTGCATCCGGTCAGGCAGAAGGTGGATGAGCATATATGGCTCGTCATTGGTTCGCGAGTCGAACCCGGATCCGGTCGCATGTGTCTCGGCAAGCTCTGGTTCCTTCTCGGGGCGATGGAATGCCACACGGCCTTCAACGATGACGACATCACGGGTCGGGCCGACGGCGACTCGCGCCCGCCCGGCCCGGCGAAGGTTCCGCACGGTCAGGCTCCGTTCTGGAGCGGCCATGATCAGCGCCGCACCGTCCCAGGCAAAGGACAGTGGGATGAGGTGCACTTCGCCGCTCTCGTTTGCAGACGCCACCCAGAGGTCGATCTCATCCTGCAGCAATCGTCGAGCGTCCAGCACGCGCTGTTCAGTCGACCGAACATTCACTGACATTCCCTCTCTGCTGCTCGGGATATGCCCCGGATTGCCGCTCGAATCAGAGACGCCTTACCGTGCGTCCAATGAAAATCTTCTCCTCGAGCGCGGAATGGCGCATCCGAAGGACTTCGTATTTTCCGGCCGGGACACGGAGGCGCTAGGACGTCGAGATACGGAGGCTTCGCAGCGAATCTACCCAGACGTCAGCCGGTGCGTTCACAACCACGGTCGATTCCCGCTCCTCGATGATGGCCGGGCCCTGAAATGACAAACCGGGGCCGAGACGATAGCGGTCGTACACGGGAGCTGTGTGATAGCCATCCCATTCCGGGATGTACATCTCCCGACGCCCTTTGATCGCCGCTTCGGCTGGTCCAGGCTCATCGCATCCGCCAAGCTGTCTCAAGGGCAAGTCCGGGGATGGACCGGAGACGAGCAAGCGCCAGTTCACCGCCTCGATCGGGTTTCCGGGCGCCGAGCGCTGATACAGTCGCTCGTACTCGGCATCGAAGCGCGAGGCAATATCCCTCGCGGATTGATCGGAGAATCCCCCGGTGGAGAGTTCGACGGTGATTTCATGACCCTGCCCGGCGTATCGAAGCTCGGCGAGACGCGTCAGGTGCAGTTCTGCCTCCGGCACGCCGGCACGCGTGAGCACACGCTGCGCCTCGGTCTCCATCTCCTCGTAGAGGCGGTTCAGTTCATTCCAGTCGAGCTCGTCCACCAGACCTCTGAAACTTCGCACGAAGTCGAACGCCAGTGGCGCACTCAGAAAACCGACCGTTGAGAGCACTCCGGCGCCGGCTGGCGCGATCACTTCCGACGACCCGAGAATCTTCGCAACGCCCAGCGCATGGACAGGACCGGCCCCACCGAAGGCAAACACAGGATACGCGCGCGGATCCTTTCCTCGCTCAACTGCGTGGACCCGGGCCGCGTTCGCCATGTTTTCGTTGACGACCTGGTGGATACCCCACGCCGCGGCCGGCACGGTCATCTCCAGCGGTGTCGCCACATGCTCCCGCACCGCGGCGTTCGCGGCCTCGAAATCGAGTTGCATGTCGCCACCGAGAAAGAATCCGGGATCGAGATACCCCAGGATGAGATCGGCATCTGTTACTGTCGGGCGAGTGCCTCCCCGGCCATAGCAGACCGGTCCCGGCTCAGATCCAGCGCTCTGCGGTCCAACCTTGAGCAGACCGAGATTGTCGATCGCGGCGATACTTCCTCCGCCTGCTCCGATCTCGATCATCTCGATAACGGGAACCTTAACTGGCAGGCCGCTTCCTTTCTTGAATCGGTACATCCGGCTGACCTCGAACTCAGTGGAAATCGTCGGTTCGCCGCCGTCGATCAGGCAGGCTTTTGCGGTCGTGCCGCCCATGTCGAACGACAGCAGGTTCGGGGCGTTGAGCTCGCTCCCGAAACGTGCGGCGGCGAGTGCTCCGGCGGCCGGACCAGATTCCACCAATCTCACCGGATATGAGCGCGCGGTATCGACAGTACACGTCCCACCCGAGGACAGCATGATCAAGAGGTCGGATTCAATTTTCTGCGCTTGCAATTCGTCGCGGAGGTCGGCCAGATACCGATCCACGAGTGGCCGAACATACACGTTCGCCAGCGTGGTTGAAACGCGCTCGTACTCCCTGATCTCCGGCGCGACGTCTGATGAGAGTGACACGGTGAGGTGCGGAGCCAACTCCGAGATCAGGCGCCCGACTTCCCGCTCGTTCTCGGGATTTCGATAGCTATGCAGAAGAGCGACCCCTACCGCCGATATTCCTGCGTCGTCAATCTGCCGGACGAGTTCCGCGACCTGCGAGGGATCCACGCGCTGCAGCATCGTGCCGTCCGCCGCTATGCGCTCGTCAAGCTCGAGGCGCCAGCGACGCCGAACAAGAGGTTTGGGCATTTCCAGGAAGATGTCATACAGATCGTACCGGTGTTCCCGGCCGATCTCGACCGCGTCGCGAAACCCGCGGGTGGTAATGAGCGCCGTTGGAGCGCCACGTCGTTCAATAAGCGCATTCGTGACGAGGGTCGTCCCGTGGATCACATGATCGACTGACGCCCCTGACTGATCCGCCTTCTCGAGGGCGCTCGCAACTCCGTCACCGACCGCGCTTGACGGGTCATCCGGAGCTGTCAATACCTTGTCGATATGAAAAGCACCGGTCGTGGCGTCAAACAGCAGAACATCGGTGAACGTGCCACCGATGTCGACGCCAATTCGCACTGGCTTTCCCGCCATCAGGTTCCAGCCTGCCCGTCTTCTGGTTTCGCCTGCCTGGGATACAGGCGCCTGGGCGATCTCAGTAGTCGACCGCCGGCCACAACGTCTCCGCCACCCGGAACGGATCGCTCGAGACGACGCTCGCGGCGTACAGCTCCATCGCACCGAAGTCTGACGTTCGGTTCAGCGGATCACCCCGGTCGACGATGCGAACCATCACCGGAACATCACGCCAGTCTTCGTCCGTTTCCGTGATGGGTGGTTCCCAGATCGCCAGGTTGAACGATGACGTGTTCAGGTCCTCGATGAGACACCGCAGAACACGATAGATCATCACTGACAGTTCATCGTTCACCGAGTCAGCGACCAGCAGAATCTCTTTCTCCTTCAATGGGGTCAAGTTCGCCATTACGCGAACGTTCCCGATTTGCCGGCCGAGTCCGAGCGCCTCGTACACGGAGAAGAGGTCGCCAAAGTAGCTCGCGCCATAACGCTCCGCATAATCGCGGACGGAACGGCGCAGCTGTTCGATCTTTCCGTAGTGCATACCTTTGCTGAGGCTGATCTGCGCATGGCCATGCGGGATCGATGCCCCACTCTTCCAGAGGCAGTTCCACATGAAGAACGGATAGATCGCTTCCGGATCCAGTTCGTGACAGCGATCGATCCATTGCCGGGAGACGTTGATCGCGTCCTGAACGATTTCACCGGTGAACGCCAGTGGATCGTGCTCCCGGAAGATCACGACCCCGTGGAAGCCGTCATACTTGGCGATATTGCTGGCCGTGAGCGAGTATTCGCCCTCGATTCGCCCGAACGTGTCCGCCGGCGTGTTATGTAGCGGCTCACAGAACGGGTCCGGAGCTGTCTTGGCGATCTCATCCGCAAGGTCCACCGGAATCCTCGCCTCGAGCGGCCTCCGCGAGCGGAGGTCGTTGAACAGCGTGGCGTCCAGCGTGAACCGGTTGGTTATCTTGACCACTCGTTGATGGAGCACCGTCTCGACTGAGCCGAAGTAACGCTCGATCCACCGGTGCATATGTTCTGGAGGGTCAATCTCTCCTGTTGTCTCGGAAACATGATAGAGGCGGTCAAACGCGGCGTGCAATTCGTCTGGCAAGTTATCGACGAGCCTGGGAAGCTCGACAATCCCCAGTTCGGCGAGGGCCTGCCCCGTTTCGTGCCTTTCGTTCATTCTCATTCCCCTCAGCAAGACGTGAGCTTACATAACTGGAGACGGCTCTCGGTCATCCGGCGCTTCCGGCTGAACTGATCCGACAGGCCTCAGAACCGCGTCGCGCATGCGGTCCCGATTCATCGTGCAAGAACCGCAGTCTTCACATCCAGTGATGATACGAAGAACTGTCCACTCGCTCACGACCGTCGATGAATTATACCCAGACTGCCACGACACGAGAGTCAATACTTTCCCCACTCGGGATCTCGTGCTCTTCGAAGTCTGCTTCTGTAACGTCTGTACCTATCAAAACGTTTCGTCCGGCGCGGACGCCGGCTGGAATCACCGCCCGGCGACCAACGATCGTTATCCCGGAATCAAGGCGATTCGGTTCCAGCCGGTTAATCGTGAAATCATCGCCGTATCCAAGTTCGGCGCCGCTACCGACCACCACGTGCTTGTCAACGATCACCCGGTCGAGTTTCGCCCCACGGCCGATGACGGCGTCCGTCATGATGATCGAGTCTCGGACTTCAGCCCCGTCCTGTACCATGACGCCAGGAGAGAGCATTGAACGTTCTACAGTTGCGTTGTTTACCACACAGCCGTGCGACACCATGCTCCGAACGATCCGCGAGCCTTCCAGGATCTTCGCCGGAGGACGCTCTTCGCTCCGAGTGTGTATCCGCCAGTCCGTGTCATAGAGGTTCAGCTGGGGCAGATCCTCCAGTTGCTCCATATTGGATTCCCAGTAGGACTGTATCGTTCCCACGTCGCGCCAGTAGCCGTGAAACTCGTGAGCATATGCGCTCCCGTGGCGGATCAAGTACGGGATGACCTCGTGACCGAAATCGGTCATTGACGATGGTGCCTCTCGATCATCGAAGAGGTCCAGCAGAACGTCGCGTTTGAAAATGTAAACGCCCATTGACGCCAGGTTGCTCCGAGGCTCTGCCGGTTTCTCATCAAAATCGACGATCCGACCGTCGGCGCCCGTCTCCATCACGCCGAACCGGCTGGCATCTTCCCACGGGACCGGCTGCACGGCGACCGTCACATCGGCGTCCGTTTCCCGGTGGAGTTGAATCATAGGGCGGTAGTCCATCGCGTAGACGTGATCCGCCGAAAGTATCAGGACATCCTGAAACGTCCGACTCGTAACGTAGAAGAGATTATGATAGATCGCGTCAGCGGTTCCACGATACCAGCCGGAACCGGACCGGCCGAGATACGGTTGCAGGATCACCACCCCGCCGTTTCGCTCCCGGTCGAGATCCCAGGGACGACCGTGTCCGATGTGGTCGTTGAGCGAGTGCGGGCGATACTGTGTCAAAACCGCCAGATTGAAGAGACCGGAATTGACACAGTTGGACAGGGCAAAATCGATGATTCGGTATTTACCCGCGAATGGTACCGCCGGCTTTGCCCGCTGGCGTGACAGGATGCTCAAACGCTCACCCTGTCCTCCAGCGAGGATCATGACCGCGACTTCGCTCATGTGACCCGCACCTCTCATGCCGGAACTACGGCTGATTTCGCCTTGAGATCCGGCGTGTCCGGCGCCCCCGTATATGTCACTCTACGTCCGGCGCCATCCACGGTCAACCTGTTGATTGGTCCGAACAGGTCTGTGCTATACTCTCCGCCATCGTGCCGGCTTGCTTCGTCATTCATTGCTTCGGAGTGATCGCATCGTGCCGGACTTCTTCCGACGAAAACCCACGTTTAATCGAGAAGATGTCAGTGCCGAAGACGGTCCGGTTGTCCCTGACGGGCTCTGGGTGAAATGCCAGAAATGCAAGGACCTCGTCTACAGCAAGGACTTCGAGCGCTGGTTCCGCGTCTGTCCGAAGTGTGACTTCCACGCCAGGCTGAGCGCGTCTCAACGCATCGAGTATGTCCTCGACAGTGGCAGCTTCGAAGAATGGGACCGCGGGATCGTCACATCCGACCCGTTGGAGTTTTCAGCCAACGGCGACGTCTATCGCGAGAAGGTCAAATCGACGACCCGTAAAGCCGGTCAGCCGGAGGCGCTCGTTACCGGACGCGGACGCATCCGCGGGTATGATGCTGCCGTCGCAGTGACCGAGTTCCGTTTTCTCGGAGCGAGCATGGGATCGGCATTTGGTGAGAAGTTTGCCCGGGTTGTCGAACGAGCGGTCGATCAACGGCTGCCGTTCATCAGCATCTCTAACTCGGGCGGCGCGCGCATGCACGAGAGCACCTTCTCCTTGATGCAGATGGCAAAGACCACCGCCGCGCTTTCCAGACTTGGGGAGCACAAGCTCCCGCATATATCGGTGCTCACCGACCCGTGCTACGGAGGCGTCACCGCCAGCTACGCCATGGTCGCGGACGTTATCATTGCCGAGCCGGGGGCAATGGTCGGTTTTGCCGGCCCCAGGGTTATCGAGCAGATCACCCGCCAGAAGCTGCCGGATGGATTTCAGACCGCGGAGTTCCTGCTCGAGCACGGGATGATTGACATGATCTCACGTCGTAGCGAGCTTCCCGGGACGCTGTCTCTCCTGCTGCTCCACTATGCCGATGCCTTCCTGGGTCGACATCAGCCGGGATACGCGATGTCCGGTCAATCCCGGAACGGAGAAGCTCGATGAGCACAACGACTCCTGCCTGGGAGCGCGTCCAGCTCGCTCGAAAGGCGGATCGCCCACACTCACTGGACTACGTCAACGCGCTTATCAACGGATTCGTTGAGCTGCACGGAGATCGGCGACACAGTGATGACCCGGCGATGATCGCCGGCATTGGTGCGTTCAACGGGCGCACCGTGATGGCAATCGGCCACCAGAAAGGCTCCAACACCCGTGAGAATCTGGACCGGAATTTCGGGATGCCGAATCCTGACGGCTACCGAAAAGCTCTCCGGATCTTCAGGCACGCCGAGAAGTTCGGCTTCCCGTTAATCTGTTTCATTGATACGCCGGCGGCTGATCCCGGGCTCGGTTCAGAGGAGCGTGGGCAGGCGACAGCAATCGCCGAAAACCTCCTCGCGCTCGCCTCGTTGCGCGTCCCGTCCGTGGGAGTCGTAATCGGCGAAGGCGGCAGCGGTGGAGCCCTAGCGATCAGCGTGACGGACCGGCTGCTCATGCTGGAGAACGCCGTGTACGCCGTGGCGTCTCCGGAGGCGTGTGCCGCGATTCTCTGGAAGGACTCAAACGCCGCACCGCAGGCCGCGGAGGCCCTGAAGCTGACCGCTCAGGATCTTAAACGGTTCGGAATCATTGATGAGATCGTTCCCGAACCAGAGCCTGCTCACGATGCGTCGGACGCCACCATCCAGCGCACCGGTGAGGCAATCGAGCGGCATCTCGGCGAGATCGAGGCGATCGCGGACCGACCCGCGGGCATCGATCGGTTGCTGGAGCTCCGGTACGAGAAATACCGGGGAATCGGCGCCTGGGTCGATGAGCAGGAAGAATTGATCGGCGAGTTGCCAGTGGGCGTGCCCGGAACGTCCACTCCAGAGTCAACGAGCGACTGACGCGCCCGGTTGAATTCCGGTTCAACCGGTTGGCCCCTACCGGCTGATCAGACCGAGAGCCTCAGCGAACCCGCGGTAGCGCTCCCGCGGGGACTTCCCGGTCTGCAGGTAGCGGTAGACGTGAATCAACCTGTCCGACGTGAATATACCCCGATAGATCCCGCCTTCGGTGATCGGGATCGCCGGTCTGCCAGTTTGCAGCATCTCCCGGTGCACATCGTACACAGACGTATCCACGTCCATCGTGAGCACGTTCTGGTCCATCACGTCCCGGACACGAAGCTTGCTGGCGGAATTCAATACCGGCTGAACCGCTTCCCGCCAGAGCATCCCGACGACGCTGCCGTTGACGGTTACCGCCACATCGCGAACGCCGCCGCGCAGCGCATAGTTGAGCGGTGAGTCCGGCTGCACCCCACCTAGGTCCCAGAGAACGAACTGCCCGACCGGCAGCGTACGCATGGCACTTTCGATGTGGATCATCCGCGCTTCGACGTACGCGGCAACCAGAATGAACACCGCAACAAGCGGGAGTGACACATCGCGCAGCAGAAACCCACCCGCGATCAGCGACAGCGCCAGTACCTGACCCATCCCGACCGCAACCTGAGTCGCCCGGAGGCGGCCCCAGATAGCGCTGAACGCGGCCCTGGCGATCCGCCCGCCGTCCATCGGAAATGCGGGGAGCAGATTGAAGAGTGCCAGCATGACATTGGCCAGCCAGAGATGGATGATCAATGCACTGAAACCCGTCTCCTGCAGGAGCAGGAACGCCCCGAGCCCGCCGCCAACATCGCGAACGATCAGTATGCCGATGATGACTGGCAACAGCAGACCGGCCACGATGAGGTTCAGAAGAGGGCCGGCCTGGGCGATCGCGATCTCCTGACGAGGCGTAAGTGACACGTACTCGATCCGAGCGACCCCGCCGATCGGGAGCAACGTGATGTCGTGAACATTGAGCCCGAAACGGAGAGCGACGAAGCTGTGCGCCAGTTCGTGTCCAACGACGCTCACGAACGCCGCTACGAGGATGAAGACGCCAAAGAGCACACCCTGAATGCCGTGTCCCGCCTCATAACCCCAGTAGTAGATTACCCAGAGGAGCGCGAGCAGGAACGTTGGATGTGCCTTGACGTCGATGTTCCGGATGCGAGCGAGCCGAAGCGATTTCCCCAAAGTGGTTCCTCATGCTGCGCCGCGTCAGACAGACTCCAATCATGATTCTACTTGGTCAACCATCCCCGTACGAATGTGTTTCCTGGGTCATTGAGCTGCGGGTCAGCAAGGCTGGCACGTTCTCTGCGTTAGAGCGCCCGGGAGGCAGGAACGAAGCGCTTATGGTTGTCACGGATGAGCGCGAATTCCCCGCAATATCCTTGCCACGAGTTGCGTTTCGCACTATAATGGTGCGAAAGCATGCGAAGAGCCAGAACGGCTAGCAAGCGAACTGAACTTTGTCTCCGCGTGTGCGCCGAGAACGGGATGGGAGCACTGAATGGCCGGCATGGAGTTCACGATGGACACCTCACCCGAGATGCGGGTGTGGATCTCTCCAAGTCTTATCGAGGCGAACTACATCCTGAGTCTCTCACGCATGGAGCTTCAGGACGTCATCCGTCAGGAACTGGATGTGAACCCCGCTCTGGAGATGGACGACAAGCAGGTCTGCTCCAGTTGCGGCGCGATCCTCGATGGGAACTTCTGCCAGAACTGCATGATGTCGCAGGAAGAGTCTCCTCGGGAGGAGTCATTCGAAGACCACCCGGAACAGATGTATACGTTGTCCTCTCCCCGTTCGAGAGACGACTCCGACGAGTTCGATCCAATGACACTCGTCGCCAACGAGAAAACCGTTCCGGAAACGATTCTCAGTGACGTAGCAACGCTCTGCCAGAACGGGGACCTCTTCCTCGCCGAGTATCTGGTCAATTCCATGGACGAACACGGCTTCATACCGCAGAGCACCGAGGAGATCTCCAGAGAAACCGGGCGCGGTGAGGACGAAGTCAACCGGGTTATCGAATACATCCAGTCTGTGGCGCCGGTCGGCGCCGGCGCCCGAAATCTCCAGGAATGCCTGCTCATTCAATTGCGCTACCTGAAGGACATCGGCGTTGATGTCCCCAGCTACGTCGAGCCGATCATCAGCGAGTATCTCGAAGAGTTCGGTTCGCACAAGTTCGGTTATATCGCCAAGGAACTCGGAATCTCCCACGATGAGGTCGAGGATACGCGAGATTTCATCCGCGAACATCTCAATCCATTTCCGATGCAGAACAGCGAGGCCAGAACCTGGAAGACACCGCAGGAGTCACCGTTCGTTGCCCCGGACGTCATCGTTACCCTGAAGGACGACGAGCTTCACGTTGACGTGGTCGAGACGCGCGATTACCACCTGAAGATGAACTCCATGTACGACCAGATTGCCCGCCAGCTCGGCCGGAGCCGCACTAAAGGGGACTTCACCGATGGGGAACGGGACCACATACGCGAACACGTCAATCGCGCGAAGCTGTTCATCTCCAACATTCAGCAGCGACGCGATACGCTGTACCGCATATCCCGCTGTATCGTTGATCTGCAGGAAGACTTTCTCAGAGGCGGTGTGCGCGAGCTTCGGCCGCTGACCCGTGCGGTCGTGGCGCAGCAGGTCGGCGTGCACGAATCCACCGTCAGCCGGGCAACCGCCAACAAGTACGTCATGCTGCCGACACGCAAGGTGATCGCATTCAGTGATTTCTTCACGCCGTCGCTGAGCGTGAAAGACATCATCCGGGAAATGGTCGAAAAGGAAGACGAGCCGCTGACGGACCGGAAGATCTGCGACCTTCTCGAAAAGCAGGGCATCCGCATCGCCAGACGGACCGTCGCCAAGTACCGCGCAGAACTCAACGTACTG
>SKKR01000397.1 GCA_007123655.1 Thermomicrobiaceae bacterium | reverse complement strand
ACGAACTCACTCCTCGCGAGCTCGACGTTTTGCGCCTCATCGCGGAGGGCTATCGCAACCGGGAGATCGCCGAGGAACTCTTCATCTCTCCGAAGACCGTGGACAACCACGTCAGCAACATTCTGGGGAAGCTGAATGTCAGCACCCGGGCCGCGGCAGTTCACCGCGCCGGGGACATGGGACTGGTCGATCCAGAGGACGAGTAGCCAGCGACTTTGCTACCGCTTGACGCCACCGGCTCCACGCTACTTGACAGTATGCAGTTCCCTCGTCACGATAGGTCCATCGGCAGGCGATAACCTGAAACAAACGACTGATGGCCGCCACTGAAGATCGAAACAGTGATTTTCAGCTACCTTATCTCGCCACCCGCCTCATCGGTCGGGAGCAGGACATCGAGGCGGTGGGCGATCTCCTGCTGACGAAGAACGCGCAACTGGTTACCCTCACGGGTCCTGGAGGCGTCGGCAAGACGCGCCTCGCTCTTTCCGTCGCCGAGCGGCTGCAGCGGGAGTATCGAGATGGTGCGGTGTACCTCCAGTTCGCCGGCCTCCGGGCGTCCCAGGACGTCATCCCGTCCGTCGCCCGGGCGCTCGAGGTTCGGGAACGTGTTGAGCAGCCTGTTCACCAGGGACTTCAATCGGCGCTGCGAGAGCAGGAGCGGCTTCTGCTCCTCGACAACCTGGAACATCTCACCGATGCGGCAAGCGACCTCGCGGAGTTGCTATCTACCTGCCCGAAGATCAGGTTGCTGGTTACCAGCCGGGTGCCGCTCCGTATTCGGGCCGAGCACGTCTTCCCGGTCCAGCCTCTCCGGGCCTTAAACGTCCAGGAATCATCCGATCCGGAAACAATCGCCGCGGAACCGGCCGTCGCGCTGTTTCTGGATCGTGCTCGGGCGGTCGATCCCGGGTTCAGGGTGACCGACCAGAACGCGCGGGACATCCTCCGAATCTGTACCCGGCTGGACGGGCTACCGCTGGCGATCGAACTTGCCGCGACTCGCATTCGCCTGCTCTCGCCGACCCAACTGCTCGCAGGTCTGGACCAGCGCCTCTCGGGGCTCCCCGGCGGACCGCGCGATCTACCCGAACGCCAGCGAACACTGGAGAACACCATCGAATGGAGCTATGACCTGTTAACCCCCGAGCAGCAGGCTGTGTTTCGGCGCCTCTCTGTCTTCCACGGCCCCTGGACGCTGGAGGGAGCGAAAGAGGTGGCGGGAATGAGCCATTCCGACGTGCTTGGAACTATTGATGGACTGGTCGAACACAATCTCGTGGTACGATCGGGCGAACTCGATGGCGTCCCGAGTTTCAGCATGTTGCAGACGGTACGAGAGTTCGCGCTCAACCGCCTTTCGGCACACGACGAAGAACAGCTGGCTCGAGCCAGGCACGTCGATTGGTTCCTCTCTTTCGGCAAGGAGTCTCACGCCGGCGTCGGCCTGCTTCCCTCCCGACAGATACGCCTTATGCTCCCAGACTTTCAGGCGGCGATTTCCTGGCTGGTCGCGCAGGATAACCCTGACGACCCCCGTCTGTCATTGCTGGCGAAGATGTGGCCGACCATCCTGTACTTCCCAATCGATGAAGGGAAGACGATGATCGGGCACTTGCTGCAGCGGACGGCTGGCGCGCCTGATCTGTCTCGTGCGGGCGTACTCGCGAATGCCGCCTGGCTGGCAAATGTTGAGGGTAACGCAGTTCAGGCGGCGGCATACATTGACGAATCGATTGCTATTGCGAGGTCTTTCGATCCCTCGTACGAACTGGTACACGCTCTTACACGAAAGGGGCAGTTCGCCCAGGAACGAGGAGCGCCCGCCGAAGCAATGAGGTACCTCACGGAGGCGCACTCAATCGCGGAATTCCTCGATGATCATTACATGGTTGGCTTCACGAGCATGTTCATGGCATTGTCGGCATACGGGCTCGGCGAAACACAGCGTGCAGTGTCGCTGGCAGAGCAGAGCGTCTCCGCTTCCACCAGGGAGAACCAGGCGTCGCCGATGCTGATCGCGCACTGTCTCAGCGTTTTCGCGCTCGTGCTCGCGGAATCCGGTCGCTACGCGGAATCGGCTGAACGTTTCGCTGAGGCGGTTCAGACTGACGAGAGCGACTGGTTGCTCGCGCTGTGCTGTTCAGGACTTGCCAGTCTCGCACAAGACCTGGCGTGTCCGTCCGACTCCGCGAAGCTTGTCGGGTTTGTCAACACACTGTGCACTCGGCTGAATGCCAGGTTACTGAGCCCCGAGTTCGAACTGCACCGCTACGCCACGAACAGCGCGCGGGAATCACTCGGTGAGGAACGATTCCAGCGCCTTGAAACGGCCGGACGACAGCTATCAATCGATCAGGGTGCCGCGTTCGCACTGGAAACAGCGAATCGTCTGCGAGCCCGAGCAGATACGACGACTCCGGCGGGTCTTCCGAGTGATGCGACTCTCACCCCACGCGAGCTCGATGTGCTGCGCCTCATCGCGGATGGCTATCGCAACCGGGAAATCGCCGAGGAACTCTTCATCTCTCCGAAGACCGTGGACAACCACGTAACCAATATTTACGGCAAGCTCGGCATCACGTCACGACTGGCAGCGGTCCGCTATGCCATCGAGCACGGGATCGCAACGGATTCGGAATAACGAACGCAAGGACCCCTGGGTCCTGCTCTACCCCTAGATACCCCCAGACGTCTAAATAGGGGTCTCCCTGAATCGCGAATGAGGACAACACCTCATGTTCCGTTCCTGCCTGCCCGCTAATCTGGAATCACACACGGACATCGGCCATGGCCAACCGGAATCAGGAAAGCGCGACGTCTACTGGACGTCACGCAAGCGAAAAGGGAGATCACCATGCTGTTCACGAACTCGACATCGGTTGGACTGACGTCTCTGGTGAACGGATTGTCGCTGATAGCGCTCGCGGCCGCGCTGGCAATCGTGGGAACGCTCGCCGCCGCCACCGTCGTCGCCGCGGAAGATTCGGTCGACAACCCGGCCGTCCAGGCTGACGAGGGCTATCGGAATCTCGACCGGGCGGACACGCTGGCGAGCATCAGCAACCCGGCGACTGTTGCCGGCTATAACGTGCGCTCGCTGGACCGGGCGGACACACTGGCGAGCATCAACAACCCGGCGGTCGTCGCTGACGAGGGTTACCGATCTCTGGACAGAGCGGATAAGATTGCCGGCCTGCGGGGAGGACAATGACCGGACGTACCGCCTCGCGAGCGATAATGCGCTGCGCCCCGCTCGAGAGAATGCCACCGACTTGCCGGTCCAGACGCCGAGAACGTCAAGACAGGAAGCCCGGTACGTGTTCCGTACCGGGCTTTTCGGTCGCTGCGACCGACCAGACCTGACCCGCAACCTCGCACGGAATGCAGGCATACTTTTCTCCACCCGGCACGGTGAACGTGCAATTGAACTCCTCGCTGCTCGTTCTGATCGCGTCTCCCAAGGGGTGGCAGAATTACCGAATACCTCGCGGGGGTTGCAAAGTCACTGAACAACTACAGGGGGTTGACGTACGGCATTAGACTGGCCTACCAATGCCATCTGTCTCGCATCCAGATACGTGTCGCCAGCATGCCAGTGCATGGATGAGGCTGAGAGTCATGGGATATTGTCAACGTCGAGCAGGTACAACCTCCCGCACGCTGACTGAAGCGCAACGTGCCCTTGAGCGCGGATCCTGGGAAGAGGCACGCCACGGCTTCGAGAAAGCGTTGACCGAAGAGGAGTCCCCGGAGGCGCTCGAGGGGTTGGCCGCTGCCGCCTGGTGCTTGGAGGACCCCGAAACAGTATTCCCGTCACGGGAGCGCGCCTATCAACTCTTCCGCGAACAGGGTGACGATCAAGCGGCCGGCCGACTGGCTACGGAGCTCGGGTTGGACTGCGCCGTTTTCCGGGGCGAGATGGCGATCTCCAACGGTTGGCTGCAGCGTGCGCATCGTCTCCTGGACGAACTCGAACCCGTTTCAGAGCAAGCCTGGCTGACGCTGCGGGAGGCCGAGATGGCCTACCATATCGAGGGCGATATGGAGCACGTCCGTCAACTGGCCTGCCAGGGGAAAGCACTGGGTAGCCGCCTTGGCGTGCTGGATCTGGAGATCCTGGGCCAGGCTCTCGAGGGGCTGGCGCTGGTTGGTCTGGGCGAAGCGCGCGACGGTATGCGCCGCCTGGACGAGGCTGTAGCCGCGGCCGTAGCTGGAGAGATGCAGTCATTCCAGGCCATCAGCACGACCTTCTGTCTGATGGTCTTTGCCTGCGAGCGGATACGCGACGTCGACCGGGCCGGCCAGTGGTGTGATCGCTTCATGGACTATTTCCGACGCCACAACCTCCGGGGCCATCTCGCCTTCTGCCGTGGACACTACGCATCGGTACTCACGGTCAGGGGGCGATGGGACGAGGCGGAGGACCAGCTCCTTCAGGCTCTGGACGGGCTACGTGAACGGGTCGCCTGGTCGTTGTCCGCGCTGGAACGGCTGGGCGAACTGCGGCGCCGCCAGGGCCGGCTCAAGGAGGCGGAGGAGAAGTTTGAACAGGCTGTCCCCTATCCACCAAGCACCCTCGGTAAAGCCCGGATCGCCATTGACCGGGGTGACCTCGACCTGGCGCTGGATCTGGTCGAGGGGATGCTCCGCCGCCTTTCGGAGCGAGACCGGGTCGAGCGCCTCGCCTCGCTCGAACTCCTGGTCGGGATTCGCTGCGCCCGTGGCGAGGTCGAGGACGCTCAAAAAGCGCTGCGGGAGCTGGAACCGATTGCCCAGGCCGTGCGCACGGACTGCCTTATGGCTCTGGTGGCCTATGCGCGTGGCCAGGTAGCGCTCGCAGCGGGGGACGCGTCTGAGGCGAAGGCACACCTGGAGGACGCTCTCGATCTCTACGAACGGAACCAGTTGCCCTTCGACGCGGCCCTGGTCCGCCTGGATCTGGGACGGGCACTGAACACCCTTGGCCGCGGCGATCGCGCCAGAGAGGTGTCCCGAACCGCTCGGAACGTCTTCCAGAGCCTGGGAGCCGCGGGAGAGGCGGCCAGGGCCCGCGCGCTGGAGGACGAGTTGGCCGGGCCGACTGGTTCGTCGATCCTCAGCCCTCGCGAGACGGAAGTGCTCAGGCTCCTGACCCGGGGCCTGAGCAACCAGGAGATCGCCGACGAGCTCTTCCTGAGCAGGGACACCGTTCGTCGTCACGTCTCCAACATCCTGACCAAGCTTGACGTTCCCACTCGCACTGCCGCTGCAGCCTACGCGATGGAGCACGAGCTGACCTGAGTTCGGCCGTATGGTCTTTTCGGACCATTTTCCCGGTATCCCGAAATTAGCACACCTGGCCGATGCGACCCGGAAGCTTTCCTCGCTACGCTAGTGGCAGACGCTAGCGAGTGAAAGGAGCGAACGATGACCGGGAATCAGTACTTGCTGGCAGGTCAGTCCTCAGAGCTGGATCGGCTCCAGCTGCAAGCGCGAGTGTGGGAGCCCGCCGGCCGCCGTCTCCTGGCTGACATCGGGGAAGGTCGCGGAGCGCGTGCTCTCGATGTTGGTTGCGGGGCGATGGGGTGGCTTCGCGTGCTCAGCGAGTGGGTTGGGCCCGACGGAGAAGTCGTGGGCACCGACATCGACGATGGGATGCTCTCAACCGCCGACCAGTTCGTGGCCGCAGAAGAGTTGCGTAATGTGGCGCTCATGAAGGACGATCTCTTCGCGAGCGATCTGCAGCCCGAATCGTTCGACCTGGTGCATGCGCGATTCCAGATGTCACCGCTCGGTCGCGCTCAGGAGCAGATGGAAAGCTACGTCCGGCTGGTCCGTCCGGGTGGCGTCATCGTCCTGGAAGACCTTGATATTGGCTCGTGGCATTTCAATCCTCCGCCGACCCCCGCGCTTGACGAACTGATCGCGCGGCTGAGGGACGTTTTCGAGCAGTGGGCCGACCCGCACGTTGGACGCAGGCACCCGGAGCTGTTCCGCAGTTTTGACATCGAGGCGAGCGTCAGGGCCGATGTACAGGCGTTGCCTCCGGGACACCCGTACCTCTGGCTGCCGTTTCAATTCGCCGCCGGTCTCGACGGAGCACTCCGGTCGTTGATGGACGCGGAGAAACTGGAGCAGCTCAAAGCACAGGCGGAAACGGAGCTTCAGCAGCCCAACCGCTGGGGCACGACGTTCACGCTCCTGCAGTCCTGGGGCCGCCGGGCCAAATAGCGATGCCGCGATGTCTTCTGCGGCCGGAACTGGAACTGCTCGCGCCGATCGTTAGCAGGATCGGCGGGAAGATTCAGCCCTGTCAGCAAGCACATGATGTGGACGATCCAAACCGTTCAACGAGTATCAGGTAATACGACAGGCCAGCGTACACAGGAAGCCCGGTACACACAGGTACCGGGCTTCAGTCACGTCGTTTCGGGTGATTTGACGGCTAGTCGCCGACCGGCGCACCGACGAGTGCTTTGGCGATCGCTTCGTTGAAGGCCGGGATGTCCGGTGGCGTGCGGGACGTGATGAGGTTCTCGTCCTGGGCCACTTCCTGATCGACGTAGTTCGCGCCGGCGTTCTTGACGTCGTCCGCGATCGTCTTGACACAGGTGATCGTCTTCCCGCGCAGAACCTCCGCGGAGATCAGCAGCTGCGGACCGTGGCAGATCGAGGCGACTGGCTTGCCGGTCTCTACGAACTTGCGAGTCCAGTCCACCACGTTCGGGTGAATCCGGAGCTGCTCCGGCGAGCCGCCGCCCGGGATTACCAGCGCGTCGAACTGATCAACGCTGACACCATCGACGGTCGCATCCGGCTTCAGGCTGGCGCTCTTCTTGCCGGGTACTTCCTCGTCGGTCAGACCGATAACAGTGACCTTCGCGCCGCGCTCTTCGAGATAGTTCTTCGGGTCAACCGCCTCGGAATCTTCGAATCCACGGGCGACGATCATCGCGACATTCTTGCCTTTGAGATCAGCCATTTCCAGCGTGTCCTT
>SKKR01000011.1 GCA_007123655.1 Thermomicrobiaceae bacterium | reverse complement strand
GGATTCGGTTGCTCGAGGTGAAGTCATCACGTCTCCCGGCTGGCTGAGACCAACCACCATGCTTGACGCTCGCGTTCAAGTCGTTCTCAACGCTCCATTTGCGTTGGAACAGAACGACGAAGTCGACTTCTTCGTTGGTTCGTCAGAGACCGTTGCCAGGGTCACGCTCCTCGATTCCGAGAAAATCGAGCCTGGCGAGGAAGGCTGGATCCAGATCAGGTTCCCGAAGCCGGTTGCGGCTGTCCGCGGCGACCGCTTTATCATCCGCCGGCCGTCGCCTAGCGAGACGATCGGCGGCGGGCTCGTCATTGATCCCCACCCGAGACGACATCGCCGCTTCCGGAAGGAGATCATCCAGGGGCTGGAAGCCCTCGCCTCGGGTTCGCCGGAAGAGATTCTGCTGCAAACGCTCGGCGGCGAGCCGAAGGAACTGCGGGAACTGTATCGTGCCATTACCCTCCCTGAGGATGATATTCGCGCCGCGGCGTATGCCATGCTCGAAAGTGGCGACATCGTTCATTTGAAGCGTGGGGTCACCGGAGAAAGTACGCTTGCGCCCGCGGACTACCTGATCGCCTGGCCGGTCTATCGGGACACACTTGACCGCATCGAGAAGCTGCTTGGTGAATTCCACCAACGGAACGCGCTCCGCCGCGGGATGGCCAAGGAGGAGATCCGGAGCCGGATCGACATGCCACAGCGGGCGTTTGAAGAGCTCGTTGCCCGGGCGGCCGACGCCGGGGCGATCGTCGACGAGGGCGACGTCCTTCGTAAACCCCAGCACTGGATTCAGTTTACCGACCAGCAACGCCAGCGCATTGATCGCTACCTCGAAGCGCTCCACTCGAGCCCGTTCTCCCCGCCGTCTCCGGCTGAGTTCGATCTCGACAACGAACTGGTGATGGCGCTCAACGCCACGGGCGAGGTCGTCCGGATCGATGATTCGATCGTGTTCACTCGCGAGGCGTATGAAGACATGAAACGCCAGGTGCTCCAGATCATCGACGAGCAGGGGAGTATCACCCTGGCCCAGTTCCGCGATCACTTCGGGACGTCGCGGAAATACGCCCAGGCCGTCCTGGAGTTCTTCGACCATCATCGGGTGACCCGCCGGGTCGGGGATGAACGGGTCCGCAATGTCAGCGCCTGAGCGCCGGCCGGTGTTCCTCTCGCCGCATTACGACGACGCCGCACTGTCCTGCGGTGGAGCCGTCGCGGGGATGTCCGACGACGGTGACCGACCACTCATTCTCACCATTTTCGGAGGACGACCCGCGGGGCCGGTGAATACCTTTGCCGCGCAGATGCATCGGGACTGGGGTCTCGCGCTGGAAGATGTGATCGAGCACCGTCGGCGGGAAGAATCGTGCGCCGCGGAAGCGCTGGGTGCGGAGTCCTGCTGGCTGGATCTTCCGGATGCGATCTACCGGGGAGAACGGTACCTCAGCGACGAACACCTCTTCGGGGCAGTTCATCCGGACGACGCTTTGCTCTTTCGCGAGATCCGGTCAGCCATCCTCGCCTTTCTGGAAGCGAGAAACATCATGCCGGACGTCTACTACTGTCCGCTCGCGGTCGGCAATCACGTCGACCATCAACTGGTGCTGGCCACCGCCAGGACGCTTACCTACACCGGGCGAACAGTGATCGCCTGGGAAGACTTTCCGTACGCGGGCGAGGCCGGGGCTGCTGTCGACGAAATCGCCACTAGACGATCGTCCGGGGAGCCCCGGTGCCGGATACTCACGCCCACCCAGCTCGATAGCAAAGTCAGCGCGGTCAACTGCTACGCCTCTCAGCATGAGGTGATATTCCGGCGCCAGGGAGACCCGGCTGAGGCAACCCGGGCCTACGCAGAGCGCGTCGGTAACGGGACCCCGGCGGAGCGGTTCTGGCCGCTCGAAGCCCCATCCTGAACGTCACCGGGTCATGCATGAACGCGTCTCGACCGTTATCAATCCGCCGCATCATCCTCATCGCACGGCAGATTGCTATATCCAGAGCGGAACGCCTTCACTCTCGACGTCTCTGGTTCAAATCGATGCCGCACCACGCAGCCGGTATCGTTACCGAGCAGGTGAATCGAAATCGATGCCTCCTCGGATGTGGTCGTGACACGATGGATATCGTCCTTCGGTGGCAGGAGTGGGAAGAATTCCCCCGTATCGACATGCACATCTTTCGACAGTTCCAGATGTGCCCGGCCGGAATCCGGGTCACCGTCCGCGACGCGGTACACCTGCTCGCGCTGCGTTCCCTGATAGAGACCGATCAGTCCCCACGCCAGGTGATCGTGCACCGGCGTCGATGAACCTGGCGGGATGACCAGCGAGAACAACGTCAGCGAACCGTCAGCGGCGCGATACAGCGCGTACTGCCCGATCCCGCCTCCCATGCCACTGGTCTCGTCAGGCGAAGCATATTCCTCGGGCAGCCAGTCCTTGGCGTTCATCAGCTCGGTGAACGCGGGCCGGAGTTCGTCAACCAGCTTGGACCGGTCCGGCTGTGCCTTCATGCGCTCTCGAACGTGCGCAACGAACTTCTTGACGAACGGCGAGTCGACAAACCACTCTTGATTCGGGTCGAGCGTTTCATTCGAGAAATCACACATGGTCGCGCTACCTGCTTCCCAGCTCGAACGTTGTCCACGGGTCGGCTTCAGGTACATCCAGCTTCAATGGTAGTGAAAGACTCGTCGTGGTTCCAGTAGGATGGATCGTTGACGGTGATACACTGAACCCGGTTCACGTGACCCACATCTCGTTCGATCCAGTGCCGTTGAACAGCAATAGAGGACAGGACCGTGGATCTGGTTACGGATCGGGGACAGCCCGGCGACCGTCTCATCGGGCGGGACCATGAGTTGCGGGTCCTGGCCGCGTCCTTCGAGCGCGCGGCAGACGGTCATGGCGGACTCGTGCTGCTCGGCGGCGAAGCGGGAATCGGCAAGACGGCAATCGTCGAGGAGTTCGCGCTTCAGATCGGGCGCACCGGGGTCGTCCCCCTTTCCGGCGCGTGTATCGAAGGGGCATCCCCGTCTCCGTATTCTCTGTGGAGGGGCGTCCTGACACCGGCGGAGCGTGTTGCAGGCGCGAGGAGATCATTCTGGCCGGATGATCACGAGATGGAATTCCTTCCGGACCAGGTCGCGCTCTTTTCCATTGTCCTTGACCGCGTGCGCGAGCTTTCCCGACAGCGTCCATCCCTCCTCATTCTTGAGGACATCCACTGGGCGGACCGCGAAAGTCTGGAGCTTCTCCGGTTTCTTGGCCGCGTGGGGCGGGAACTGTCGTTACTCATCGTCTGTACGTATCGCAGTGATGAAGTCACAACCGGGCACGTACTGTATGACACGATCCTGCACCTTGTGCGGGAGGCGCGAGCGGAACGGATCGATCTCCGGCGTTTTTCCGATGCGTCCATACGTGAAGTTATCCAGACCAGGTATTCGCTGGAACTGGATGATGAGGACCGGCTGGTCCAGGAACTGTTCAAGCGCACAGACGGGAACCCGTTCTTCATCGTTGAACTGCTTCGGTCGATGGAGATGGCCGGGTTAATCGCATTCCAGGACGGCCGCTGGCGACTTGGCTCCCTGGAGACTGTCGATGTTCCTCTCCTGGTGCGGCAACTGGTTGACAGTCGGTTTCTCCGGCTTGATGCCACTGCCAGATCCGCGTTGCAGATTGCGTCCGTCATCGGCAACGAGATTCCGACTGATCTCTGGATGACGCTTACTGGTGTGGGTGCAGACGAGTTGAGCCGGATCACCAGGCAGGCACTGGACAATTTCCTGCTGGAGCAGTCCTCGCGAGGGACCACGCTCCGGTTTCGACACGCACTTGTCCAGGATGCGATCTACTCGGGCCTCCCGGTGCCGTGGCGAATGCTGCAGCACCGGCGTGTTGCGGAGCAGCTCGCGGAGACGCCGGGGGTCGATCCGGCTACGGTCGCCACTCACTTCACTCGCGCCGGCGACCCGCAGGCGGGGCGGTGGCATCTCAGCGCTGCGCGAAACGCGCGCCGGTTCTACGCGCCTTACGCCATCATCCATCATGTTAACGCCGCCCTGGAGCGGGAAGACGCCCTGTTGGGTGATGATCGCAAAGACGCGTTTCAGCTTCGAGGATGGGCGCGGGAGATCACCGGGCATTTCGACATCGCCTGCGAGGACTACCTGGCCGAGCTTCGGATTGCGACGGACCGGGGAGATCACGGTGCTCGCCTCGGCGCGCTGATGCGGCTGGCGGAACTGTGGGCAGGCAGGGACTACAGCCAGGCAAGCCGATACATCGAACAAGCGCTCCACGCTGCGACTGAACTCGGTGACCAGTCGCTCATGGGGCGTTGCCTGAACCGGATGGGAAACTGGTTCCTTAACCGGGAAGATCCGGATCGCGCACGGGACTATCACCGGCAAGCACTGGAACTGTTCGAGGCCGCCGGTGATCGAGCGGGCATCGCGTCTACCGAAGATCTGCTTGGCATGACATGCATTCTTGGAGGAGATCCGATCCAGGGCTCCCGGCACTATGCCCGCGCGATTGAGTTGTTTGAGTCGCTCGATGATCGCACCTCGCTTGCCTCGGCGCTCGCCAACTTCTCGATGCGCGGGATGACGTATCAGACAGAAATGATGGTTGCTGACTCGACGACGCTCGAGGCGTGTGCCCGGGACGCCGAACAGGCGATTGCCGTCAGTTCAGGCATCGGCTTCCGCTCGGGTGAAGTGTACGCCCTGATCCGGCTCGGCTCATGCCTCGGAGCCAGGGGTGAATACCAGCCCGCGCTGGACGCGCTTGAACGTGGACTGGCTGGTGCGGAAGAGATCGGCCACCGCCAGTGGATCTCCGCCGCCTGTTGCGTGTCCGGGTCCATCCACCTCGATCTGCTCGATACATCCTCCGCGGTGATGATGCTGCGCCGAGGGCGGGAGGCGGCGGAGCAGTCCGGTACGATTCACTGGATGAGAAGCAATTCCGGGTTACTCGCCCTGGCCTACGCAGCCGCGGGTGAACGCGACCTTGCGATCTCCGAACTGGAGACCTCACTCACCGACACCGTTCCCGCCCGGACCCTCGCGCAGCGTCATCTCTGGCGTGCCCGGATCGAGCTTGAGCTGGCCAGTGGCAATTACCCGACGGCAATCACTTTGGTGGATACAGTGCTCGAGCAAACCCCTCATGCCGGTCGGGATCGGCCGGCGGCAAGGCTTTCGCTGCTTCGTGCACGCGGACTGATCGCGACCGGGGCGCACGAGGAAGCGACACGCTGGTTGTTACCGGCGTGTGACGCGGCTTCCGAACAAGGAGCGCGCTCACTTCTCTGGCGCCTGCGCCGCGAGCTCGGCCTGGCGTATGCCGGGTTGGGAATACGACCGGCCGCAAGCCGCGAGTTCTTCGAGGCACACAGGCTGATCGATGAGATGGGAGCGTCGATCGACGATGACGATTTCCGGGCCCGGTTTCTGGATGCCGCACACTCGCAGGTCCCCGAGCCGGCAACGCCGACCGAGTTGCAATCCGCGAAGCTCACCTACGGTGGGCTTACCCGCAGGCAGCGCGAGGTCGCGGCGCTTATGGCCCGGGGGTTCAGTAACCGCGCGATCGCCGACAAGCTTAGTGTCAGCGAGCGAACCGTCGAGAGTCACGTGACCGCGATCTACTCCACCCTTGCCCTGGAGTCCCGTGCACAGGTTGCCACCTGGTGTATCCAGCACGGGCTGATCGATCGCTCCCCGCTGTAACGCCCCACTCGTCCATCACAGGAAATTCCGTGGCCGCGGCCTGGAACTTCAGGGATAGCCACGATGCGTCCCTCCATCTCCCGGCTTACCCTGCTTGCATACCCCAACGCACCGGCGGTGTAGGTTTCTCGCTTCGCTTCATGGAAAGGAAAGGAAAGACGATGACAACACGAGCAGAAGAACTTGCCCGGCAGTTTTCGGCCGCAAACAGGGAATTCATCGCGACGGTGGACGCGGTCAGCGAGGACGACTGGCAGAATCTGTGTCCCGCGGAAAACTGGACGGTCGGCGTTACCGCCCATCACGTAGCCTACGGTTACCCACTGCTGATGGATGTCATGCAGGCGTTGACCAACGGAGAATCACGACCGATCACTATGGAGATGATCGACGATCTCAACGCCGAACACGCGCGTACCTTTGCCGGATGCACGAAAGCAGAGACGCTCTCGTGTCTCCGGGACGATGGAGCGAAGGCCGAATCGGCGATTCGCGGACTATCAGACGCGGATCTCGAAGCGACGCATGACTTGCCGTTGCTGGGGAGCGACCCGGTGACGCTTGAGCAGTTTGTACGCGCTCTGTTTATCGGACACCACGCGCTGCATCTGCCGAGCATCCGCAGCGCGTCCCCGTCCGCTTCCGCGCTCCATATGCGGTAGTGGGATTCTCACAGGTTACTCGACGACGCGCGGCTCCCGTCCCGTCCGATTTGGGGAGGACGGGAGCCTGCAGCGAATGTCGGAACGGGCGAGTTTGATGAATACGCGAATCGCTCCCGGACCATCAGTGAAAAGACAGGTGAGCAAATGACCGACACGCAGCAATCCCCGGAACACGTCGCAGTCAGCGACCTCATGACCTTCCCATTACTGGAGGCGATCTTTGGACGCCGGTCGCGCCGGTTCGGACTCGGAATGGAGATCCCGTCCGGGCCGCTTGCCTTCACATCCCGGCACGAACCGGTTCCCTTGACGGAGTTCGAGGAGATGCTTCTCGTCGCGGCGGGCACCGGCGTCTCCGGCTGGAACCATGGCATCCCCTATGGGCCCGCGCAGCCCGATGAGCACGGGCAGTTCACCGTTCGATACACCGCGCGGACCGCGCCAACTGCTGCGGGGATCGGAACGCCGGTTCTGTTCTTCTCCAATGACAGTGGTACCTACCTGACCAACACTCGCGATGTCAGACCGTCAGATATCCGCGAGATGTGTGGTCGCCCAGACGATCTGGAGCGCATCGTGGATGTGTGCCGGCGT
>SKKR01000201.1 GCA_007123655.1 Thermomicrobiaceae bacterium | reverse complement strand
TGTGGTCCCACAACAGCCCCGGCGCATCGCTAGTCGAAGGAATCGGCGTATCAAACCGGATGAACAGCCCGTCGATGATAATGCTTTCCTCATGCACCCGCTTGGCGTCTGACATCTTGACCCTCCTGACAGACATATGCGCTTCGTTTCGTCCGTTCGTTTCCGCAATCGGCCGTTCGCGATTTCGCCGCGATCAGTCCCCGACTGACCAGGCGCCGGCATCCGTGTAGACATCAGTCGCGCTCACAAGGGACCCGTCCGGCTCCACCTTGATCCCGTTCATGACCGAGAACTCGGCCCGGCCGTATTCGGAGCCTGCGGAGACCAGGCGGTGGCCGCGTCCAGCCAGGTCCGCGATAACATGGGGCCGAATGCGGGCGTCAACTAGGGAATCGCGACTCTCGTTGTGGATCCGGGGAGCGGTGAGACTGTCCTGAGGCGTCATCCCATGATCCAGCACGTTCAGCAGCGACTGAACGATCCCGGTCACGATTTTCGGTCCTCCTGCGCCTCCAGTTGCCATCGTGAGGGCCCCGTCCGGACCGAGGATGATCGTCGGCGTTCCAAAGTGCGCTGCCCGTTTCCACGGCGCAATTGAGCCGATCTGATTCGGCAATGGATTGAAGTTGAACATTGCGTTATTCAGGAGAATTCCGGTTCCGGGAACCATGACGCCAGAACCAAAGGCCTGAATCAGTGACTGCGTCATCGACAAAGCCGTCCTGTTCCCGTCGATCACCGAGAAATGAGTCGTGTCCTGATCTCCGCCAGAGAAATCGACCGAACTGGATCCCGGGTGCATCCCGGGTGCGCGGTCCTCGAACGCCCACGGATCGCCGGGCGAGACGTCGTTGCCGGCGCGATCCACATCGATCAACTCGCTCCTCGTTCGGGCGAACTCCTTCGACGCGAGGCCGTTGAATGGAACCGCGTTGAACGCGGGGTCGTCCACACACGAGAGACGGTCCCGGAACGCGATGCGTAACGATTCGATCAGCAGATGGAAATGCTTGGGATCCTCCGGCTCGAGCTGACCTATATCGAAGGTCTCAAGGAGATTGAGCGCCTGAATAAGCGTGATCCCGCCAGTGGCCTCGGGGACGGTCATCACCGTATATCCACGATATGAACCCGTTAACGGAGCGTCCCAGATTCTCGGCCGATATGCCGCCAGATCATCCCTGGTCACGTATCCATCTGCCTTGCCGAGCGTTTCCGCGATGGACCGGGCAATCGCGCCTTCATAGAACTCCCCGGCGCCGTTTGAAGCGAGCGAACGCAATGTGGCCGCAAGATCTCGCTGAACCAGCCGGTCTCCGGGCTGTGCCGGTTGTCCGTTAGGGAGATACACCGTGGCAGCGTGTGGGTCGCGCGTCAGCTTGGAATAGTTTCTGGCCAGTGATATCGCAAGCGGAACGCTGACGGTGAAACCGTCCTCGGCCAGCTGGATCGCCGGTTCGAAGAGTGACTTCCAGGAAGCCTTGCCGTATCGTTCGTGCGCAGCGGCGAGCGCCGCCACCACACCCGGTACCGCAACGGCCTGCGGGCCGATTGTATTGGCGTCGTTTACCACGTGCGCCCTGGGCCGCGTTACCGAGGGTTCGTCGGTTGGCGGGGTGTCTGTACTCGGGATCGGAGTGTACATCTCGGCGTGTGCTTTGCGGGGAGCTCGCTCATGTCCATCGATTACCGTGCCGGAGGGCAATTCGGGAGCGTGGATCACCATGTAGCCCCGGCCGCCGATACCGCTCGAGGAGGGCTCCACAACCCCGAGGGCAAGTGAAGTCGCGATCGCCGCATCGACCGCGTTTCCGCCGGAAGCGAGGATCTGTGCCCCGGCCTCCGCGGCCAGCACATGATTCGCGGTCACCATTGAACCTCGTGATCTCACGACTGATTTGTCGAACAACGGGACAGTCTGTTCCGACACGCGATCCACTTCCTTCCCGAACGCCGTCATCTCCAGTCAGGCTAGCGCGCACCAATCGTCTTGCGTGAGACTGAGCCATCTGGTCATCAGACCGGCGCCGAACCTCTGGGTGTACTGTCTTACTCGAACTGGTCGCATAATGTTCAATGTTTGGAGAGACGCCAGATGCGACCAACCGACGAATAGCCAGTCCGACTACTGCTATAGTCTGTATTGATACACTAGCACGAAGAATGAGCGCCGTAAAGTGGGACCGCGATACGTGTCGCTGGAGCGAGTGATCTGGTGGGTGGATGAGGTCATGAAATGGCTCCTCGCTGCCGAAACTGCTGTGGTGAACTCGGATTGGGTTCCGGCCCGGGTATCAGGGTGATTCAGGCAGCTCCCGGGAACCGGCTCCCGCTGCGGTGGGGAAGTTCGATTCCGGAGCATCCGGCATCCGACCACTGTGCTTCCTGGTGCGTGGAAACGGTCAATCCGGACGGAATATTGACGATTCGGATGGGAGATGCCCGGTGCTCATCTGCCGAGGGTGCTTGACAGGTTCCGAAATCGAGTGCTACGCTGTGCACACTGTATCAAGGTAGAGTGCACTGATCCATATAAGAGGGCCGGGCGATCGTATACTCGCGAGGGCGAAAACCACTAGCTTTCGCGAACCTGGCCGGCCAGAAGCGCACGATTGCCGGCAAACAGATGGATCAGGAGTCACTCGCCTGAACGTTCGTCTTTTACCCTCAGTGAGGAGGAGCGCAATGCAGGACGCGGCACACGGTGGCTTGCTCGAGAAGCAGTATTCCCGTCGAAAAGTGTTGAAAGCGGCGCTGGTTTCTTCGGTGCTCGCAAGTAGTGCCGGTCTCCTGGCGGCCTGCGAGACCGACGCGGATGACGATGTCGACGACGTCGATCCAGTCGATGACGACGCTGACGACGACGTTGTCGATCCTGACGACGACGATGACGAACCAGTCGACGAAGAGGATGATGATGACCGGCCGGCTGGCGCCAGCATGACAGGTGACGACCCTGACCGAATGGGTGGCACGCTGCGGTTCGGGTTCGCAATGGACGCGACCACCCTGGGGACCATCACTCCGAGTGTCTCCCCGTCTCCGACGATCTTCGATCAGATCTACGAGAGCCTCACCCTGATGAACCTGGACCCGGACGCCACGGATGACGATCCTGATGTCTTCCCGGGTCTCGCTCATTCCTGGGAAGTCGCCGATGACGACGTGACCTGGACTTTCCACTTGCGAGAGGGCGTCACGTTCCACACCGGCAACAGCTTCGACGCGCACGCCATCACGTACGTGCTCGACGAAATCCTGAACCCCGACGACCCCGGAAGTAACTACACCTGGTTCGACGAAACACTGGATTCCTACGAGGCGCTGGACGATTACACCTATCAGTTCGTCACCAGCGAACCGTACCCGCTCTTTACGCGCGCGATCCAGCATCCTGTCTGGCTGATGATTCCGGATCCGGAACATCATAGAGAGATCGGCGAAGAAGAGTTCGGACGCAACCCGAGCGGAACTGGACCCTTCAAGTTCGAGGAGTGGGTGCGCGACGAGCGAATCGTCCTCACCGCCTACGAGGATTACTGGGATGGTCGCCCGTATCTCGACCAGGTCGAGTTCCACGTCATTCCGGACGCGAGCAGCCGTGTGGCGGCACTCGAGGCCGACGAGGTGGACGCGATCCACGAGGTTCCGGGAGAGATGGTCAGCATTATCAACGATAACCCCGATCTGGAGATGCTGACTGCGACCGGTATGCGTCAGATCAACCTGCTGTTCAATTTCGACAACCCCCCGACGGACGAGCTCGAAGTGCGCCTGGCGGTTTGCCACGCGGTTGACGTGGAAAGCCTTGTGACTGCGGTGCAGGGCCTGGATGTGGTCTCCCTTCCTCAGGGATACATCCCGGCCGAGGTTGAAGGGTATCTCGACGTTGGTCTCTACCCGTTCGACCCGGAAGAAGCCGGGCGAATCCTTGACGAAGCCGGGTGGGTAATGGGTGACGACGGTGTCCGCGAGCGCAATGGGGAGCGCCTTGAAATCAACGCCTGGGCCAATGACCGGTTCCCGAATGATGCGCAGATCATCGAAGGGGTTGCTGCCTATCTCACCGATATCGGCTTCGACGTTGATGTCGATTTCTTTGAGTGGGCCGCGTGGCTGGAGAACGTCACCACGTTCGAAGAGCACAACCTGATCACGTACGGGATGGGGAACTCGCTGCGTGACTCCGAGTGGTACTTCAGCGGTGCGATCACCACGATCGCGCGAAGTGACAATCCGGTTGGTGGTCGAAACAACCACTCCGGTGATGCCCCCGGCGACATCGATGAGCGCATGGAAGCGGCCGGACAGACACTCGATCGTGACGAGCGGCTTGAGCATTTCCATGCCATCCAGGAAACGATGCATGAGTATGCTTACTGGTTGCCGCTCTACATTCCGTACGAGGCCTACGCGATTCAATCTCGCGTCCAGGACCTCACCATCGCGAGTGCGGAGTTGATGCGCATCGGCCGGACCTGGCTATCTGAAGACTAACGCAGCAAATCCAACCTGCCGACCATGCAGCCGCACACCACGACGGCTGCATGGTCGCGTTCACCAATCGCCGGGACCGCGACAGCGGAAGAGAGACGAATCGATGCAAATGGATCACACTACAGGAAGGACCGGGCATGGGTCTTGTCGTTCATGAGTCGAGTGCGAAGCCGATTTCCAGTGAGATCATCGACGCATTCCGGGAGATCCCGGTCAGTGACATCGGGCACATTCAACAGTTCGGCTTCATGGATACCGGAATTCGCCCGACCTGGCGGAATGTCCGGATGGTCGGTCCCGCGTTCACGGTGCGTATTCCGAGTATGAATTCCGGGGTGTCCCGAGAGGTCGTCAAGCGGGCGAAACCGGGTGACGTGCTCGTCATAGATCGGGGCGGGGATACCGAGATCTCGTGCTGGGGCGGTGTTGTCGCACTTCTCGCCAAAGTGAAGGGCATCGAAGGTCTCGTCGCCGATGGTGCGGTCAACGACGTTCTGGAGTTCGAGGCGCTGGAATGGCCGGTGTTCTCCCGGACCGTGTCCGCCTTGCTGGGCAGGCCGCTTGGTCTGGAAGCCGAGATTAACACGACGGTCAGTTGCGGTGGCGTTGCGGTTTCTCCGGGGGACCTGATCTGCGCCGACGATGACGGCGTGCTCGTCATCCGACCTTGGGAGGTTGAAGAACTGCTGCGTGCGTGCCAGGAGCGATTTGGACATGTGCCGGATATCCGCCAGTGGATTCGTGATGGAAAGGACCTCAGGGAGTATCCGAACGCCAGACAGTTCTTCAGCGAGGAATCCTAGCGGGCTGCGCTCCGGCATTGAACTGTGGAATCGAGTAGCGACTCGTGAGCGAAATCTCACTTCATCCAGGAGGAGATCGCATTGCAAGCAGGTAACCCGTTCTACGTAATCGTCATCAGGCGGTTGCTGTATCTCATACCTGTGGCGCTGGCTGTTTCGTTGCTGGCGTTTGCGATTATGCACCTCGCTCCAGGTGATCCGGCCAAACTGATGGCCGGGGAGAACGCGTCGCCGGAAGAACTGCGACTCGTCGAGCGCCGGCTGGGACTGGATCAGCCGCTCTATATTCAGTACTTCACGTTCGCGCGGAATCTGGTTCTGCTTGACCTGGGCACGTCGTTTCGTACTGGTCAGCCGGTGCGAGAAGAGATTCTGACCAGATTACCAGCAACCTTGCATCTCGGCGGAACGGCGCTTGTCATGTCGGTGCTCGCGGGAATCCCGATCGGGATCATCGCGGCGACGCGTCCGTACTCCGCATGGGACAACATCGTCATGACGCTCGCGATGGTTGGTGTGTCGGTTCCTATTTTCGTGCTGGGCTATCTCCTGATCCTGGTGTTCGCGAACTATCTCGGCCTGTTCCCGACCTTTGGTCGCAGCGGGATGACATCGGTCATTCTCCCGGGGGTCGCGTTGGCAACGAACTCCGCGGCGCTCCTCGCCCGGATGACTCGCTCGGTCATGCTCGAGGTCCTATCCGAGGACTACGTGCGAACGGCCAGAGCAAAGGGGCTCTCATCAGGGGTGGTACTTGTTCGTCACGCGCTGGCGACCGCATCGATGCCGCTGATCACGCTCGTCGGGTTGCAACTCGCGCTGATCGTCAGCGGGACCGTTGTTACTGAGACCGTATTCTCCTGGCCCGGTATCGGGCGGTTCCTGATCAATTCCGTGCACGCCCGTGACTTCCCGGCTATCCAGGGTACGGTGGTCTTCATCGCGGTGTTTATCGTCCTCGCAAATCTGATCGTTGATCTGACGTATCTCTGGCTGGATCCGAGGGTTCGACTATGACGCAAGCGCGTGAGCAGGCAACGATCGAGGCCGGATCGGGATACGGGTTCAGTGTTCGATCCCTGAGAATGAACAAGACGGTCCGCAAGTTTCTCCAGAACCGGCGGGCGGTGATCGGGTTCGTCGTGATTCTGATCGTCCTTTCCGGGGCGGTTTTCGCACCGACGTTTTCAACCCATGATCCGTTCGACGTCAACCCGATCGCCGCGCGACAGGGGCCCAGCAGCGATCACTTCTTCGGGACGGATGTGCTCGGGCGGGACATCTATTCACGGGTGCTCTATGGGGCGCGGATCGCCTTCATCGTCGGGGTTGTCCCAGTGGTGTTCGCCGTTGCCGTCGGCGGGTTTGGCGGGCTGCTCGCGGGCCAGTTCGGTGGCTGGATCGATTCAATCGTGATGCGGACGGCCGATGTCGTACTGGCGTTTCCGACACTCTTGCTGGCGATTGCGATTCTCGCCGCGCTGGGAACAGGATTGCAGAACGTGATCATCGCGCTGACGTTGACGAGGATCCCGATCTACGCGCGCCTCGTAAGGAGTTCTGCCTTACAGGCTCGGGAGTATGCTTATGTTGAATCGGCGCGAGCGAGCGGCGCCACGGAGTTCCGGGTGCTTTTCCGCCATGTCGCGCCCGCCTGTGTCGCGCCAGTCATCGTTCAATCGTCACTGCACACGGCGGAGCTGATTCTGGCAGAATCCACATT
>SKKR01000529.1 GCA_007123655.1 Thermomicrobiaceae bacterium | reverse complement strand
GACGCGTTCGACCGGACCTTCGCTCGCACCGCTCGCCTTGCCGTGGGTGATGATCGTCGCGGTGCTCACCATCACTTCCGTCACCGACGTTTACTACACGACGAGTTCCGGCGACGAGCGAATCGACGGCGTCTACATCATGAACGGGTTCGCGAGCATATTTGGTCTCTCGGTCATCGATGCATCCGGGGCAGCAGACGATGAAAACCAGGCCACGGGGGAGGATTCTCTCTCACGTGCTGAATACGACGCAGATGTCACCGCTGATCCGGCATCTCTCGAACCGGACGAGGCAGCCATGCCGGCAGAATCTGCCGGGCCGGATCCATTGCACGAGCGGACTCGCCAGCGCCAGTTCAACACCCGCGAGTGGCGGCTCGACTGGTGGGGGACGATTTTGAACTATACACTGCGCGGTGAGTATTTCTGGACAGGAAAAGGATACGGCGTCAACCTGGCTGAGAGCGATGGATTCGAACTGGACATTGACCCACCGCTGCGATCACCGCACAACATCCATCTCACATTCCTCGCGCGGATGGGTGTACCAGGGCTGGTTGCCTGGCTCGCTGTCCAGGGCACGTTTGCGTTGGCAATGCTCCGGGTGTTCGTTCGGCAGGACAGCGCATCATCGGTGACGGATCGCTGGGTTGGGGCCGGAGCAGGCTTTGTGCTTGTGTTCTGGCTTGCTGTGATGCTGAACAGCACCTTTGATGTGTATCTGGAAGGTCCGCAGGGAGGGATCTGGTTCTGGAGCGTGTTCGGGCTTGGATTGGGCCTGATCGGCATCGACATCAGGCGCGACCGGCAACGGGGCAGCCCAAATTCGAAAAACGGGTAGCATCCGGCGTGAATTCGTCCTACACTACCTCTCGACAACCTGCCTCAATCCACCACGCTTCCGAATACTTGGCAAGGGTTCTAATGACAGTAGGGTGTGAATGACCCGACTAGAGTCGATACTGATGGTCCATAACTACTACCAGGAGCGCGGTGGTGAGGACCTGAGTTTCGAAGCCGAACGCCGGGCGCTCGAATATGCCGGCGTGACGGTACACACGTACGTCGATACCAATCACCGAGTTGATGCAATCGGCGGAATGCGCACCGCCCTCAGATGTATCTGGTCTCTGGAGGCCCAGCGGGATGTACGCCAGATCATCCGGGAAATCCGCCCTCAGTTAATGCATGTCCAGAACTCGTTCCCCCTCATCTCACCATCGATCTATTACGCCGCCCGCGCGGAGAACGTGCCGATCATCCAGAGCATCCGCAACTACCGGTTACTCTGTCCGAACGCGCTGTTCTACCGAGACAATCAGGTGTGCGAGGACTGTATGGGTCGCCGATTTGCCTGGCCCGGCGTGGTCCACGCCTGTTACCGGGGAAGCCGCGCGGGATCAGCGGCAATCGCGGCAATGCAGACGCTGCACGGAGGCCTCGGGTCCTGGAATCAGAAGGTTGACCATTTCATTGCCCTGTCGGAGTTCGGGCGTCAGAAGATGATCGAAGGCGGCCTGCCCGCGGAGAAGATCTCGGTCAAACCGAACTTCGTGTTCCCGGACCCGGGACCGAGCGATGAAGAGCGCGAATTCATCCTGTTCGTCGGCCGGCTGTCCGACGAGAAGGGCGTCGCGACCATGCTGAAGGCGTGGGAAGCGATTCACGACAAGGTGCCGCTCGTCATTGCCGGTCGCGGGCCTGCGTCCGGAATCGTTCAGGAGGCATCCGAACGGCTCAGCGGCGTCACGTGGCTCGGATCCCAGCCGATCGACAGGATCTACGAACTGATGGGGCGAGCCACTGCGCTGGTGTTTCCCTCCGAGTGGTATGAGACGTTCGGGCGCGTGGTGATCGAAGCCTATGCGCGGTCAACCCCGGCAATCGCCTCTGACCTCGGGGCCATAAGTGAACTCATTCACCCTGGAGAGACCGGCTACCTGTTCGAGCCCGCGAACGAGCGCTCACTGGCTGAAGCTGCCCTCAAACTCTGGAATCACCCGGACAGGGCCCGCAACATGGGCCGAAATGGCCGAGCGCTCTTCGAGCAGCATTACACGGCAGAAACCCACCTCACATCGATCGACGAGATCTATTCTCAGGTCACCGGCGGTGCGAAAATCCGCGACAATTCGCACTGATTAGCCCCGCGTACGTCCCGGTCATTTTCGATCAGCTTGAACCGCGCCTCCCCGGGCATCAGTTCGGTATGCCCGTAAGTGTCACGATTCCGAAACGTTGGTGCGCATGACGTAACGCCCAGTGCAACGCCATTCTCGTACAGTGTCAACGGGCACCTGGCCAGGAATCGCTGAGAAGGAACGATCATGAGAGTCACCTACAAACGCGCACAACAGTTACTCCAGCAGGGAACCTTTTACCCCGAAGAACTCGCACGCGTGCTCGGCACGACAGAGCAGCATCTGTTCAGCGAGGTGCACCGAGGTAACCTGAAGGCCGACACGTTCGGCGGCGATATTCTCCGATTCACCCGTCGGGACGTCCTGGACTGGCTCGCCCGGCACCAGTCGGTGAGGTCTGATTAATCACTGCTACATCGCGTGGCGCTGACCCGCCACCAGAAAAGAGGGCAACTTGACGCTTGAGAACAAGGTAGCGCTGGTAACGGGCGCGGCAAAAGGTATCGGGCTCGCAACAGCCCGGCGCCTGGCGGAACTCGGATCAACCGTCGTGCTCAGCGACATCGACCGCGATCAGGGCGCTGCCAGTGCCGAGGACCTGCAATCACAGGGGCGGGACGTCCGGTTCATCGCCGCCGACGTGTCCAATCCGGACGACGTCGACAACCTGTTCAAGCAGATCGAGAACGAGTTCGGCAAGCTCGATATTGCCTTCAACAACGCAGGAATCGAAGGTCGACTCGTTCCGATCGACCAGGCGACGATCGAGGACTGGGATCAGCTTATCGGCATCAACCTCTCCGGCGTTTTCTATTGTATGCGTGGAGAGATCCCGCTCCTGCGCGCAGCCGGTGGCGGGGTGATTATCAACTGCTCGTCAATTGCTGGGCTGGTAGGAACGGCCGGAGGCGGCATCTACTGCGCCAGCAAGCACGGAGTGATCGGGCTGACACGCGCGGTAGCCATTGATCTTGCAACCGAAGGCATCCGCGTGAATGCGATCTGCCCCGGTGCAATCGAAACCGAAATGGTGAGTCGCGTCCTGGCGGAACGTCCAGAACAGAGAAAAGTGATCGAGTCGATGCAGCCAATCAGGCGACTCGGCACGCCGAACGAGATCGCAAGCGCGGTCGCCTGGCTCAGCCAGGACGACGCGGCGCTGGTCACCGGAGTCACACTTCCACTTGACGGAGGATGGACGGCACAGTAGCGAACAACCTTGTGCGTCGGGCCAGATGCACTTGACCTGGCGCACGAGTCCTCTCAGAAACCGCGCCCAAGGGCAATCCTGAATCCGGAACCATCACCTTCCCGCACGGGAGCAGGAGTTCTCCGTGTTCACGATGAGCGGAAATCGCATTCATCACTTACAATGATGCAACTAGTCGGATGACGCTTGGTGTCGTCGGAGGATCTGGATCCGCCAGCGAGGCTGGTCCGCCGCAGAGGTCCGCCGGTCTACTTGGAGCAGTGAATGCGAAAACAGTTGGTTCTTGTTGCTGACGATGATGCGCCGATACTTCGCTTGGTTCGGACCAAGCTACAAGCCGAAGGCTATGGTGTCATAACCGCGATGAACGGCCAGGAAGCGGTCGAACTGTTTGAGCGTGAGCGGCCGGACATTGTCGTGCTCGACCTCATGATGCCCGTGATGGACGGCTACGACGCTATGCAACAGATCCGACAGGATTCGGACGTCCCAGTCGTTATCCTCACCGCCAGATCCGCCGCTCCGGAGAAGATTCGCGGACTCGATCTCGGGGCCGATGACTATGTCACCAAGCCGTTCAACCCGGACGAACTTTCCGCCCGGATCTCCGCGATCTTGCGCCGTTCGTCCGGATCCCGACCGGCCGCCACGCAGGTGCTCGATTATGGTTACCTGACCATTGACCTCGGTCGACGTCGAATCATGGCCGAAGCACGCGAAGTCGAGCTCAGCCGCACCGAGTGGGAGTTGCTGTATCAACTCGCAAGCAACGCAGGTCGCGTTATGCTGCACAGCGAACTGCTCTCAAGAATCTGGGGACCCGAGTTTCGCGACGAAACGTACTACTTGCGGACATGGGTGAGCCGGCTTCGAGCAAAGCTCGAACAGGACCGGGAGAACCCGAAGTTGATTCGCACTTTCCCCGGCATGGGATATCGTATGGAACCACCCGTCGGGGAATAGTCCGTGCCATTTACCACTGTCGAACCGCTCTTGCAGAACATAACGATTCTCACCGGGGTCCAGGTCCGATCGCTACGGGACGTCCCGGAACAGGTGCAGCAGGCCGCGCTCGAGCGCGTTCCGGCTCGGCAAGGGGTCGGAGTCACCTTCAACCTCGGAAGTGAAACATACATCGGAGCGCGCTTTGATGATCATCTCGTGTCGATGGTCGTCGCCGGCCCCTACACAACCGCCCACGATCCCGAGGCTGAACACATTCCAGTTCTCGATGAAAAGACTGAGCGAAACCTGCGACGTAGCATCGAGAACGCGTCCGATGGTCTTTCCGTGATCGCCGACCAGCAGCGTGCTCGCCTGGAGACTGCGAGTCAGTTTGAACTGATGAGCAGCGCGATTATCACGATTACAGGAGAAACATCACTCGACAATGTGCTGAACCGGATCGTTGAACTGGCGCGCTCCGTTTCAGGTGCCAGGTACGCAGCGCTCGGTGTGCCGGACAGCACTGGACGGCTGGAGCGTTTCATTACGTCAGGCCTGACGCCGGAGGAACATGCCGCGATCGGCGAGCTTCCTCAGGGTAGAGGATTACTCGGAGCTCTTATCACTGAACGCAGGTCGATGCGGATTCGTGATATCTCGGATCATCCGTCGTCGGTCGGTTTTCCACCGAATCATCCGCCAATGAGAAGCTTCCTGGGCGTACCAATTTTCGCCAAGGGCGTCGTTCTCGGTAATCTGTATCTCACCGAAAAACGGTTCGCGGAGGAGTTCACTGCTGAGGATGAACGACTCGTCGAGCTTCTGGCTCGTCATGCCGCCGTTGCAATTGAGAATGCGCGGCTCTACGCCATCCTTGAGAATCAGGAAGAGCGGCTACGTTTCATCATCGACCAGCTTCCCGAGGCCGTGGTGCTCGTCGAAGCGGATCCGGAGCGGGTTACCCTTGCAAACCGCCAGGCGTCGATCCTTCTGGGCTGGGATCTCTCTTCGCCCGTACCTCTCGGGGAATTTCTCGGTCGAAATCCCCGGTACTCTCCGGACGGTAACCGAATCCCGGAAGATGAGATTCCGGTCGTCCGCTCTTTACGCTACGGAGAGACGGTGACGCGCAGCGAGATCAACGTCACGCGAGGTGACGGTGAACGGCTGACGCTACTGGTTAACTCAGCGCCTCTACGCCAGCCAGATGGTTCGATCAGTGCCGCGGCAATCGTGTTCCAGGACATCACCCGTCTCAAGGACGCTGAACAACTGAAGGACGATTTCCTGTCGCTGGTCTCGCATGAACTGCGGACTCCGCTGACGACCATCCATGGCGGCTCCCATCTTCTGCGCGAAACCGGGCTGGATCTGGAGCCCGATACCATGTTGGAGATCCTGGACGACATATACAACGAAAGCAGGCGACTCGCCACACTGGTTGAAAACATGGTGCAGCTCGCGAACATCCGCGCGGGACGATTCAAGATTGACGCTGAGCCGGTGAATATTCGGCTGCTCATTCAGCGGGTGCTTCGCGCGGTCCAGGAATCGTCGAGCGACCGGGAGATCAGAGTTGACGACGCCGCGGGGATACTCGTTGCGGGCGATGTTGACAGTCTGGACCAGGTCTTACGGAACCTTGTCGAGAATGCGATCAAGTACGTGCCGGATCAGTCACCGATCGATGTCACGGTCACTGAATACGACACGACAGTTGTTATCGGTGTGCGGGATTACGGGCGGGGTGTGGATCCCGACGAACTACCTCTCCTGTTCGATCGTTTTCATCGGGGACACGAGCGGGAAACGACCAGCGGAATGGGCCTGGGGCTGTATCTCTCGCGCATGATCGTCGAAGCCCACGGCGGCGAACTCTGGCTGGAGCTTCCCGAGAACGGCGGATCGAGATTTCTCTTCAGTGTTCCGCGCCTCGTCGAGGAATAGCAGCGGCGTGCAACTTGCTGAAGAGATATAGAGGAGCATACGGCTCCTCCCCCACCTCGCGATTGAATGACCTGGAACGAACGGGAAGGGCATGACATGACAAGTGTTGGCCAATCAAAAGACATCCTGGGTTCGAACAATACCGAACAGCGGGATAAAATCGTCCAGCTTCTGACGACTGCGTACTGGATGGAAATCGAAACGGTCATGAACTACATCCAGGCATCGACCAACCTGGACGGCGTTCGAGCGCAGGAAATTAGCGAATCGCTGGAAGAAGATGTCCAGGAAGAACTCGGCCACGCCCAGCGGTTCGCCCAGCGAATCAAGGACCTGTATGGCACGGTTCCCGGTTCTGCTGACTTCAGTGCGGAACAGCGCTTTCTACAACCGCCGAACAAGAGCACGGACGTCGTTCAGGTGATCAAAGGCGTCATGGAAGCCGAACGTGGCGCGCTGGAGCACTACAACAAACTCATCGAGACGTGCGACGGAATCGACTGGGTGACGCAGGACATGGTCATCGAGATCCTGGAAGACGAGCAGAACCACTATCGCACTTTCGAGTCGTTCCTCATGGAGTATGAAAACTCCTGAGTCCACGAACGTATTGCCGAGTTGAACGGAAACCCGCCGGTAGTATTGCCGGCGAGTTTCGTGAGCTCTTCAGTGAGAAGATACCGGGATCAACCGGCTTTCACGCTCGCCGTTCCACTGTTACGGCCATTGAGGACACGATCTCGCTCGTTCGTACGCGATCCGCCCTGCCACTGGCGCTGCGCCTCGATCTCCGCGGGCGGCAGATCCGGATGATCACCGCTGAGCACCCGGGCGATAAGATCGCCGATCGCCTCATGGGATGTGGTACCG
>SKKR01000165.1 GCA_007123655.1 Thermomicrobiaceae bacterium | reverse complement strand
GGCCGATCTCATCGGGCCAGGGTTCCCTGACCCCGAGCCTGGCCCACGCCTCCGATACGACGAGGATCGCGCCACGCCACGCGGCCAGCATGACCGCGAGGAGTGCCAGTGTCAGCAACGTCAGCTGCCTGGGCGCTGGAGACGCCGGCTCCGGCCCGCCGACACCTGCGTCCCAGACCCTGCGCCAGGCGGGCGTGTGCTCTGACTGTGGTGACACGTCTTCGGTTGTTGTCTCCCCGGTCTGTTTCGGAGGCATGCGTGTTTCCGGCCGGCTCCCAGGCTGCCCGACACAATCGGCGAAAGCATATCGTATCCCAGCGACGTCCCTGGAGAGCGGGATTGGAACGTTCGGACACGCCTTTCACTGTCTCGATTCAGTGATTCCCCTGACTCGCGGTTTCGTCGTTGACGTTCACGACGGTATGACCGTCCCACTGGAAGCGGTAGACGGGTTCGGACGGATCTTCCGGCGCGGGAATGTGTCCGTCGAAATACACATTGAGCTGCACGCCTGGGTTGTAGAGTCTCGGTGCGGCGCCATAGCCCATCAGGTGAAACACGTGGGACGCTGGCTCAACGAAGTGGATCGTTGTGCCGTCGACCGGATCGGGAATCTCTTCGTTCAACACCTGGAGCACGCGCTCGCCCTGATCGGCCTGCATCATCGTCTGATCGTGCTCGTGCTGGTACTGCACGCCTCGAAAGTTGCCGGCGATAAGCGCTATCAGCACGAGGGCCAGACCGGCATACCGCAGCTGATCAGACGCAGGCAGGCTCATCCAGCGCTGAATGAGCACCCCGAACACCAGCGCTATTCCGCCAAGTGGCCAGTAGAGGTAGTAATGGAACATGTGGTCCGGCAAAAACAGCACCGGCCCGATCCCGATCGCGAACCAGCCCAGGCCGAACAGAGCGACTCGTTCCCGGCGAAACACTGCCCAGACGGTGACGCCAATCAGACCGGCTCCGACGAGTGCAAGAAACCACGTCGCCGGGAAATCCCGGAATCGTCCGATATCCACGGTCCACCAGAGATAGGTGAGAAACGTCCAGCCCGCACCGGGTTCGATCTGCGGGGCGTACGGTCCTGCTTCAGGGACACCCTGAACGCGCCGGACCAACAGGAGATATCCCAGCCAGACGATGATGAATGGGGCCGCGGACCAGCGCAGCCATATTCTCCGACCGATCAGCCGGTTGCTGCCGGGAGCAAACAGCACCTGCGCCAGTAGGAGGATGAGAGGCACGCTGATCGCCATCTCCTTGGACAGGAGCGCCAGAATACAGGCCGCAACGGCACCACCCAGCGACCAGAGTTCTCCCCGGCGGAGATGGCGCAGGTAGAGCGACACGCTCACCAGCGCGAAGAGCGTGATCCAGATCTCGCCAGCGATGGCCACCCAGGCAAACACCAGAAACAGCGAGGAGTGGATGCCGAAGGCGATACTCGCGCCGGCCGAGGCGAGCCGGTGTGCCAGTAACTGGCGGAACACGTCGGTTGCAATCGCTACGACGATGATGTGTAACACGAAGTTCGCAACGTGCCACCTGAGCGGGGAGAGGCCGAACAGATCATTGACGAGCCAGAAATATCCGTACTGGGCAAGCGGACGAAACTGCTCGTCCGCTCCGGGGGTGAAATGGTGAGGGATTCCGGTGGAGAGCGGGGCGCGCCCGGCCTCGATCAGGGCGAAGTCGTCTGTGACGAAGAAGTAGTGAAGGCAACTCCAGAACAGGAACAGCGCGAGCAGTGCGACTGCTGCCACGGTCCCGAAGAAGAATAGCCGGGAGCCACCGTGCATGTTCTCCGGGACGCTCATCAGTGCCTTTCGCTCGCGGGGCCATTTCGATCACCCCGTGCCGTTTATATCAGACAGGCCAGCAGCGATGAATCAGTTCGAAGCGGCGGCGTCCTCCAGGCAGGACCCGTTCCGGACCAGGGAATACCGAGCGTTTCGCGGGTGTTGCTGATTTCAACGCAACTCCGACTGTGATAGGTACTACGGTTGACGAATATTGCAGCATCGATTAAGCTGACGCTACATTCGTGTTTTGTGGGCGCTAATTCTACGGTAGAGGAGGGATGATGCGCTACTTCGTTTCGCTCGCCGCCTGCATGTTGCTTGTCGTTGCGGTTGCGGCCTGTACAACGCAGGATGCCGACGACGCGGCCGATGACGGCGTCGATATTGCCGCTGAAGACGAAACCCCCACGCCCGAACCAGCGGTCGAACCCACCCCGGAACCTGAGCCGGAACCGACGCCGGCCCCCGATCCCACGCCGGAACCGGAAGAGACGCCGACCCCGGAACCCGCCGACGATGACGCGAACGGTGAGCCGACCGAGCACGTGGTCGAGCTGTTCGACAACTTCTTCGATCCCGCGGAGATCGAAATCGCGGCGGGCGATACCGTGACGTTCGTCAACGCGGGCGATCTGCCCCACACAGCGACACTGGACCCGGATGAGGCCCGTGATCCGGACAACGTCATCATGCCGGACGGTGCCGAGACCTGGGATTCCGGCATTCTGGAGTCCGGGGATGAGTTCAGCGTGACGCTGGATGTGCCGGGTGAGTACCAGTACATCTGCATCCCGCATGAGGCGCTGGACATGTTCGGGACGATTATCGTCAACGGAGACGCTGACAGCATGGGCGAGGGTGACGATGCGGACGACAATGGCGATGACAACGACGACGACGATGGAGCCGACGACTATCTCTAGGCTGTAGCAACGTCCCGGGCTGCCCGGTTGATCCGATCTCGATGATCGACCGCGGCGGCCCGGACCGCTTCGATGTAATCGAGCCCCTCACCCGCAAAGATGATCGAGCGTGACGCGTTGATCGCGACCGGCCCGCTCCCGGTGCTGAAGGCCGCTTTCACCGTTGCCTCCAGATCCCCTTCCTGCTGACCGACTCCAGGGATGAGCAGAGGCACATCCGGGCAGATCGCCCGGATCCGCTTCAATTCATCCGGGTACGTGGCCCCAACGACCACGCCGCAAGTCCCGAACTCCTTTTGCCAGTTCACAACGCTGGCGGCAACGTGCTCGTAGACCGTCCCACCGGAGTCATCGACTGACAGGATCAGATCCTGCAGATCACCGCTCCCGGGGTTCGATGTCTTGGCGAGCACCAGAACACAGCGGTTCTCACGCTTCAGCAGCGGGGCCAGACCGTCTTTCCCCATGTACGGGTGCGCTGTTACGGCATCGAATCGCATCTCGTCGAAGTAACCCCGGGCGTAGGCTTCGGTTGTGGAGTCAATGTCGCCGACCTTGGCATCGAGGATGACCGGGATGTGATCCGGGATTGCGCGTCGCGTCTCTTCGAGCGCCCGGATACCATCATGTCCGTACAGCATGTAAAATCCCAGATTAGGCTTGTAGGCGCAGGCGATGTCCTGCGTCGCCCGGATGATCGCCTTGTTGAACGCGACCATTGCATGGGGGCCGCGACCGAGGTGGGAAGGGATCTGTTCCGAAACGGGATCGAGCCCAACGCAGAGGTACGAGTCGTTGGTTCGGGCAGCCTGCTGCAGTTTCTGGGAGAAGCTCATCAGTGCAGTGTCCTTCATGAGGGTGGGATTTCCGCGCCGCTCGTCATCTTACTCGATTGACGGGGCCCGGGCAACAGTTCCCGGAGAGCGCAGGATGTGCCACAATTGCCCCCATCCACGGGGGACACACCGGAACATGAACAGGGGGAGACGATGTCGCTAGTACCGCCAACATTTCAGGATGTACTGCGGGCCCGATCGGTTGTCCAGCAGTACCTGGCGCCAACGCCGCTCCTGAACCCGGCATCCCTCGGGGAGCGACTCGGATGCGATATCTACCTCAAGTGTGAAAGCCTCCAGCCAATCGGCGCGTTCAAGATCCGCGGCGGCATCTATCTGATGAGCCGGCTTTCTGACCAGGAGCGCTCGGCGGGTGTCGTTTCCGCCTCGACTGGCAACCATGGCCAGTCCATCGCCTACGCGGCGCGGCTGTTCGGGATTCCGGCGGCGATCTTCGCCCCGGAAGGAGCCAACGAGTTCAAGGTGGCGTCTATGCGACGGCTCGGCGCTGAGGTCGTGCTGACCGGCAAAGACTTCGACGAAGCACGAGCCGCCGCAGGGGAGCGGGCCGAGAAGACTGGCGCTCGCTTCGTTCACTCGGCCAACGAACCGGATTTGATCGCCGGTGTTGGAACGTACGCGCTCGAGATCATCGAGTCGGTGCCGGATCTTGACGCGATCATCGTGCCGATCGGGGCTGGCAGCGGGGCTTGCGGGACGTCGATCGTCATGAAGACCGTCAATCCGGAGATTCAGGTCATCGGGGTGCAGTCCGAGGGCTCGCCGGCCGTGTACCGATCCTGGAAAGAGAAGCAGCTCGTGACGCTCGAGTCCGGAAGCACGTTCGCGGACGGACTGGCCGCTCGCGTTGCGTTCGAACTGCCGCTGAAGATCCTCAACGAGTTGATCGACGATATCCAGCTGGTCAGCGAAGAGGAGATGTGCCAGGGGATCGTGGATCTGGTCGAACACGCGCATCTGGTTGCCGAAGGAGCGGGGGCGGCGGCGACGGCCGCAGCGACGAAGCTCGCTCCGGGGTTGCGTGGGAAGAAGGTCGCAGTGATCGTCAGCGGCGGAAACATTACACTGGACACGTTCCGCTGGGCGTTCAGCGAAACGTCCGGCAGTGTGCAGCATGCCCGCTAGAACGATCGATCCGGCAATATCGGGAGAACGTTGATGTTTGAACATTTCGGACGCTGGCTCCGCCGGCGGCAAGGCATCGAGCGGAATCCGATCTACCGTCTGTCGCGGGATGTGATGGAAGGCCAGATTTCCGTGGAGCGCGCCTATCAGATGGTGGAGAACCCGGCAATTCTCGGGAACCTGGCCGACGGTGATCTCTGGGAACTCGATCACGAGATCACGCGGGCTGCGGAACAGGATACCGAGCATGCGCTCATTCTCACCCGCATGGTCATCCTTGCCGCTCGCTACAAGGGGTTCGACCGGGTTCTGGTCGATTTCAACCTTCGGGCGTCCGATCTCCTTTCCGAAGACGGAAACTATCGGGAACAGGAACTTCACCTTCGCGAGGCGATGCACGCAGCCGAACGAATCGCCAACACCGCCGGACAGAGACGGGCGCTGGCCCGGCTTGCCCGGATGTCGATTGACCAGGGCAACAACGATCAGGCGAAAGAACTCCTGCATCGCCAGCTAGACGTTGGTCGCGAAGAGACCGATGCGCCGGAAGACGTCGAGACCGCGATCATGCTCGGTGATATCGCCTTCGACGAAGGCAACACCCACGGCGCCCACGATTACTACCTCCGGGCGTCGCGCAGTGCCAAGCGAATCGGGCATTACGCGGGGATGGTGGATGCCCTGCTTCGCCAGCTGAGCCTGCATCGATCCGCGGGAGACAGCGAGTCCGCCATGCTCGTCCTCCAGCAGGCCCAGGAAGCGGCGGAACGGACGATCGACACCAGACTGCAGGCGGAGATCGCGATCCAGTCGGGCATCATGCTCGCCGAGAAAGGGCAGTATCAGCAGGCGCGTGATCAGTTGACCATGGCGCTGGAGCGAACCAGAAGCATTGAGGATCTCACGATGGAGGCGCGCAGCCTGACCGGCCTGGCGCGCATCGAACGGCTTGCCGGCCGGCACGCAGACGCGGCGGGGCATTACCGTGATCTGGCCGAACTCGAGCGCGGGCTCGGGAACCGGACGGCAGCGACCCGATCGCTGGTCGACGCGGCAGAAGTTCTGATGGACAGTAATCAGCCCCAGGAAGCCCTCAGCCTGGCGGAAGAGGCGCGGCCGATGCTGGCCGAGATCGACGACCCGCGCCTGTATCACCGCTGCCTGGGCGTGATCGGGATGATCTATGCCGGGATGGACCGGGTCAACGAAGCGATCAACCATCTGATGCAGGCATCCGAGTATGCGTCCCGCGCCGGGGACACCGCCGGGGAAGCCCGGTGGCTGGCCGGAGTCGGTGAGGCACTGGTGCAGTTCGGGGAACTCGAGGATGCTGCCTACGCCGCAGAGCGATGCGCCGAGATCGCCGTCGAGATCGAAGATCGCTCGCTGCAGGGCCGAGCGGTTGCCCTCAAAGGATCGATCAACCTGGCCCAGGGACGGCTGGATGACGCAGAAGACTGCATCCACCGGGCGCTGGTTGTTGCCCGGGAAGGCGGCGACCGGCAGGCACAACTGCGCTACCTGGAGCTGCTCGTCCACATCGCCCAGCACCGACAACAGCCGGACGTCGCGCTTCGCTACCTGCGCGAAGCCGTTGATCTGGCTGATCTGTTCGCTCCGGCAGATGTTCGCGCCCGGCTTCACGGTCGTCTTGCGCGCTGGCATCAGTCAATTGGTACCCTGGATGAGGCGGCGGAACACTACCAGGCGGCGTTCGAGACCGCCGAGCAGGCGGAGTCGACCACCTACATGCTTCGTGCGTTGCAGGGACTGGCCGGCGTGCAGGATGCGGCCGAAAACTACGACGCGGCCGTCGATTCCTATCAGCGAGCGGTCGAGCTTGCGGAGAGTGCCGGCGATCCCAGGAGTCAGCTGGCGCTGAACTACAACCTGGGCGCGTTACTGTATGACCGGGAGCAGGACGCGCAGGCCCGGAAGTACCTCAACCGGGCGATCGAACTGGCCATGCGAGCCGGTGACTACCAGACAGCAGATGCCGCTCGGGAGCTGCTGAGCTGGACTTCCCCCGGAGACGATGAGCCCTCCGGCTCGTCCTCTGGTGACCAGGACCTTCTCATCGGCGAGATCGCGCTCCGGGAAGACTTCTCCCGCTTGCGATCGGACGAGCGAGACTGAGTCGCCGGCACTCCTGAATCCCCTTTCCGTTATCCGCACTAGACGTACGTACACCCTTGTGCTAGACTGACTGTGCCAGGAAGTCAATGTCCTGGGTGACCGGTCACACGGTGATGCACACCGCCGGACTGTCCCCGGTTTCTGTCTCCGGGAACGGTGGTACCCGCGTCAGTTGTGACCTGTCTGTCCGCCACGCGGACCGGCGCACGAGGGGAGGCCGAACGCATGCCACAGTTGCAGGTTCCGCTGGTCACGTTCACCGTAGAAGACGGGGTCGTCACCAGTGACTCGCCATTTGTTGCGACGGCCGGGT
>SKKR01000389.1 GCA_007123655.1 Thermomicrobiaceae bacterium | reverse complement strand
ATCTGGCCGTCCACGAGTTGCGCGGTTGCGTCACCGGTTCCAACGACGGCTGGTATGCCGTACTCCCGGGCGATAATCGCCGGATGTGAGAGCAACCCACCGACGTCGGTGACGAGCGCCCCGGCGTTGACGAACAGCACTGACCAGACGGGCGATGTCACTGGACAGACCAGAACATCTCCGGGACGGAGCTTCGCAAACTCCGATTCGCTCCGGATGATGCGTACCGGCCCCCGGTAGACACCGGGTGACGCGCTCGATCCGTAGATGATTCCTTCATCGGCACGTGTCAGCGATTCGAACTCGAGTTCCATGAACCAGTTCAGGACTTCCATCAGTTTTCGGGCTTCAGCCGGCAAATACGTGACATCCGGGGGTGGTCCCGGATCAGGCCCGAGAACCAGCGGTCCGGGATTCGTCAGCGCCCAGGCGTGTTCCTGTTTTCGGCGATCGATGCGCCCGGATAACTCGGTTCTGCCGTCCAGCGCGAATCTCGCTTCGTCCAGTTCCAGAAACACAATGTCGTCCGGTCTGGCGATCTCTCCGCGAGCGACAAGGCGGCGCCCGATCTCGAGCAACGCGTAGCGGACAAGCCCCATCGGTGCCTGGTAGGTGGGGAAACTGTTGTCCTCGCGAACCGGGTAGACGCGCTGCGCCTCCGCCAGAAGCTGTTCGAACCGGGCGAGTGACTCGGGGTTCGAGGCCAGTCTATTCCGTGCCTCGCTGATCAATTCATCCCGCCGAAGACCGATTTCGGCACTCCGTGCTTCACCGTCACCGGTCCCTTTGAGCTTTCCGCGGATCAGGGAGAGCGTGAGTTCCGGGCGTTCTGCGAGCGTCGGCTCGATTACGTCCTCGCCGACGGATCTCAGCCCGAAGTGGCGTTGATACGCGTCGAACGCGGCAGCGAACTCCGGGTCGATCTCCCGAATACGTGCCGGATCGTCCGTCTCCTGCAGAACATGCGCCAGAGGTGGACGCGTGCGAACCATTGCCGTGAACACGGCCAAACGTCGAGCCGGTTCGGTTGACATCTCTGATAGCCCGCTGAGAACGTCCATCGACTTCCGGTTGTCCCATCCGAGCGTTTCTCGCGCAAACATGGCGAAGCTTGCGATCGCTGTCATGAACGGGACCATGAGCCGGAAATGGATCCGGTTTCCGTCTTCCAGTAACCGCAATCGCTCGTCGAGTTCCCGCAGAAGCTCGCTGTCGCTCAGCGCTTCGAGTTCGACCCCGTTTCGCTTCTCGATGCGCTGGAAAAGTTCCGCTCGCCAGGTGCCCCACCACTGATTGATCAGCCGGGAGCCAAGCCGGGTCCGCTCGGCGTCGCGGGCACGCCTGGTCGCGGAGCGCAGTGACGGTAGGAGACGAACGAGAACGCCAAGCAGCCACGCGGGCGGCGAGCCGCCTTCTTTTCCGCCCGGAGGAACCATTCGCTGGTACACGTATCCGCCGATCGACATGGCGTCGATGCGTTCGATCATGACGCCGAATTCCCGCAGTGCGGCAGTAATGGAGTCGGCCAGTTGCTGGAGGTAGAACGACCGGGTCATCGGCGACACCGGACGCGGGTAGTGCTCGGCGTCCCGCATCCAGAATCCTTCGGGGATAGTGATCTCCGGTTTGATCGGCACAGGCCGGTACAGCCCGGTTACCGGTCTGGCCTGCAGCAGCAGGACCTCATCACCCTGGATTGCCCATTCGATATCCTGTGGGCTGCCACTGACGCGTTCAATCTCCCGGGCAACGCCGGCGATGGTATGAACCTGTTCGGAGGTGAGTGCATCTTCCGGGGTCGCAAGCGCGGTAGCGGAACCGTTTTGCACGACCCACTCGTCCGGGGTTGCCTCACCGGAGACGAGCCGCTCTCCGAGTCCACGGACCGCACTGATTCGGACCTCGTTCCGATCTCCGTTGACCGGATTGACGGTGAACGCGACCCCGGATGCGCTGGCGCGAACGAGTTTCTGGACGATCACCGCGACAGGTGGCACGCCCGAATCGCCCTGCTGGCGACGATAACTGACGACGCGTTCGTTGAATGCGGACAACCAACAGCGCCGGACGGCGTCCGCCAACCCGTCAACTCCGTACACATCGAGCACCGTTTCATACTGCCCGGCGTAGGACGCATCCGGCAGATCCTCCGCGATTGCAGACGATCGCACGGCGAACGGGCCATCGCCCAGGGATCGGGTGATCTGTTCCAGGACGGAAACGACCGGGAGCGGGATCGTTGCCGGCTCAGTCTGCTGGTGGGCGTTTTCTTCGGTGATGCGGTTCGTTTCGAGGAATGCGTGGAACGCGTCCACCGTCAGAACCGCGCCGTCCGGCACCGTGAAACCGTACTCAATCAACCGGGTGAGACTCCTGGCCTTGCTGCCGATGCGTTCGGTCCCGGCCGTCGCTGCATCACGCAGGTGCAGGAGATACCCCTCCGACTGAACGCGAGTCTCCGCCGGCGCTTCACTGGTCATCGTTCTGGTCCTTTCTTCCCACCCCTCCGGGCCCGGGATCGGCGGGATCACGCAGGGCATCGAGCAATACCTGGAATACCCAGGCCACGACCGGGCCGCTCACATCACCGGTCAGGCCGTGTTCCTCTCTCAGCAAGTACCAGAATCGGGAACTCCCGATGTAGCGCAACAACGCGATCAGACATCGGGCCTGATCGGGTTCGAGATGGGCTGTGAATGGGCTCAGTAATTTTTCCAGCTCTTCCGTGCGTTGTTGCTGGATTCGGGAAACGGTTCCGGACTCCCACGTGGCGATGACCAGCGCTGTGATGAGATCCGCCCGGCGATCGAACGATCTCGCCGACTCAATGACGGCGGCGGGGATGTCATCTACATCGTGGACGTTTGTGACATTCCCGCTCTCCGGATCCCGATCGGCGAGCCACTCGGCCAGTTCTTCGACGAGATCCTGCCGGGTCGAGAAGTGACGATACACGGTGCGATGCGCGATTCCCGCCCGATCAGCCACCTGCTGGATGGAAACGTCACGGACACCGTCCTCGACAATCATCCGGGCGAACGTCTCGAGGATCAGCTGCCTGGTTTCAACCCAGTCTTTGCGTCGTGTCGCCAGTTCCCCGGTCATCGTTTCCCCCTGCTCTGTCCTGACCCGTGAGAAGATATGTCATAGTATATGACATTTACTGAGAGAGTCAAGAGCCAACCAGAAACGCGGGGCATTGCCCCGCGTCTGGGCCGTATCTCTGGTTGCCTGGTGGAGCGTTATTCGAGGGATTCGATAAAGGCCACCAGACCGGCGATTTCGTCCTCACTGAGATTGTCGAACGACGGCATCACGTCCGGATAGCCTTCACGATTGGTTGCGCGTGGGTCCGTGATCGCAAGCAGGAGGTGGTCTCCGTCCACGATGACGGTACTGCCATCCTCCATCGTCACTTCGCTCCCGTAAAGACCCTGGAACGTTGGTCCGACGCCGCTGGAGCCATCGATCGTGTGGCAGCCAGAGCACTGCTGCGAATAGATCGCTTCGCCGACCTCCACCGGATCACCATTGGCGGCGACTCCGTTGTCGTCCGTGACTTCCCGCGGGCTGTCATCGCCAAACGGCATCACGCCGGCGTAGCCGATCGCCAGTACGGCAAAGAAGACGAGCAACAATCCACCGGTCAGTTTGCGAGACATGTGCGCTCCTCCGTCACCAGACCCTAACCCCTGGCGACGAGAACTCCGCCGGGAGGTAAAGCATCAGAACCGGTATATACGCTATGAGAATGAGGATGAAGGCCACCAGCGTCCAGAATCCGAGCCGGTCGAACACCTTCCAGGACTTGCGATGGTCGTGAATCGGCGGATCCGGCATCGGTGGATCGAGCGCGCCGCGCTCCTCCGGGGTTTCCGCTCGTTTGTTGAGAAACGTGCCGATCATCACGACGAAGAACAGAAGCCCACTGATGGTCATGACCACACCACCGATTGCGGTCAGCCAGTTGGCAACTTCCCAGCCCGGCAGACTGTAGGAGGCCTCGCCAAGCATCGTGCGTCTCGGCTGTGCGTCCAGGCCGCCGGACATCTGTCCGCGGGAGAAGATCAACACGCCAATGGCCCAGAGCCAGGCCTGCCAGAGCGCGAGCTTCGGTGAGAACAGGGGCTTTTGCAGCAAGTACGGAACGAACCAGTAACAGATCCCGAGAACGGACAATGCGACTGCGGTACCGACCGTCAAGTGAAAGTGTCCGGGCACGAACGCGGTGTTGTGGATGACCATGTTCACGGTCAGGCTTGCGTTCACAAGTCCGGTCACTCCGCCCAGAGTGAAGACGAGCATCGCAAGAAGCTGGGCAACCACCGCTGGATTGTTCCAGGGAAGCGCCATGACCCAGCCGAACAGGCCTTTGCCCCCGGCTCGCCTGCCGCCGTGCTCAAGGGCGGCCATGATAGTGAACGCAGTGATCAGACTCGGGTAGAAGATCACGAACGTGAGCAGCAGGTGGATGGACTTCATCCCCTCGTGGATGCCGGGGTCAGTGTACTGGTGGTGAAGCCCGGTGGGGATGGAGAACAACAGGAAGAGGATGAAAACAAACCGGGTCAGCCCGTCGCTGTAGAGCCGACCGCCAACCTGCTTCGGAATCATCATGTACCAGGAGATGTAGACCGGGAGCAGCCAGAAATAGACGATCGCGTGGCCGGTGAGCCAGAAGAGAGTGCGACCCAGCTGTGGGTCGGTGTTGTCCATGATGCCGAGTGACCACGGCAAGAGCATCCCCAGGACCAGGATCGCCACACCGAGCGACGCAAGTCCCCACATGATGTAGGTGGTGATCGAGACAAACCCCATCAGCGGGACCGCTTCAGTTGGGTGCTCGGCGCGCCAGGCTCGATACGTCAGAACTATGTTCGCCAGCGTCGCCCAGGTGGAAAGGACCAGGAAGACCGCAGCGAGATAGAACGTCGAATGTGCCTGCATCGGCGCGTAGAACGTGAACAGGACAGTCGCTTCGTTGAGTGTCAGGATGATCGCTCCGAGGACGGTACCGCCAAGCAGCAACCAGAAGGATCCCTGGGCGAGCATATTGCTCCGGAGCGGTCTGCCAAAGCCGCGCATCGTCGTCCAGGAAACGAACGAATTCGCAAAGCCGAAGGTGAAGACGAATGCGAGCAGGACGCCGTGGAACGTCAGTCCCTGGTAGTAGTTCTCGAATGGACCAAAGGGCGGGAGCGTGATCTGGATACGCTCGATCGCCTGAAACATCCCGATGAAGCCGCCGAGGCCGAGGGCCGCGAGCGAGGTGATCAGCTGACCCTTGATCGTCCACATCTGCTGATCGGTTTCGACATGTGCCTCGTCCCGCGTGGCCGCGTGGTTTACGGTCGTTGCTGCTGTACTCATTCGACTACTACCCGTCCTGACATCAGATGATGGCCGGTACCACAATACTCGTGACACACGAACAGGTGCTCACCAGGCTCATCGAATGTATGCGTGACCTCGGATATCTGGCCAGGGATGATCATCACGTTGACCGCCGTCTTTTCGATGAGCATGCCGTGAACAACATCCGGGGAGGCAATCCGGAACGTGACCTCGGATCCGGCCGGAACGCGGACTTCGTCCGGCACGAATCGCCAGGTCTCGGCGAGCATGATGACCTCATACTCCCCGTCTCCGGTTTCATAGACGCCCGGTTCATCGAACGGGGACGTGGCACGAACTTCGGCCGGTGCAATGCGCCCGTCCGGGCTGGGCAGGTGGATTCCGTAGTGAATGACAGAGATGGCAATCGCGATGAGTCCGGCGATGAGCACCCCGACGCCGAGCAGCATGAATATCTTCTCGAATCGATCGATCTTCATGGCTAACCCCGCTCGAGCAGGAGCAGGAACATGGTTCCCCAGACTCCGATGATCAGCACGAGAAACAGCAGCATCAACACCATGGTGCCCTGGGTGCTGTGCTCCTCGTCATGCTCCGGCTCCTCAGGCGCCGGCTGCGTGTTTGGTTCCTGTTCCTCGTTCGGCAACATGTCCTCCCCTGCTAATTCAGTCCTCGCCGCGACGATCGTCTTCCGACCGCAGTGACAGCTTCTGCAGCAAGACACCGAGTCCGATGAGGACGACGAATGCGAGAACGGTCGTGATTCCCTGCAGCCAGGACGCCTCGCCTTTGAGCAGCAGGTTCAGCGATGACCAGACGTAGATTGCGGCGCCACCGCCCACGATCAGCGCCAGGATCATCAAGACGATGGTGCGCGTCATCCCGGCGTTCCCGCTCGGATTTCACCCGGAACGCAAATTCGAACGCCGAACGATATCCCGGATTCCGGGCGCTCGCCTGCTGACATACGGTCGTGCATCAGGTTCCCACCGTGCAACGCAAGGCCATCGCGCGCAGCGTAGAAAGCCAGGCATTACAACGGCGTCACACATGCTGACGCAGCGTTACAAAGCCGTGAACGGAGTCCACCGCCTGCGCGCGCCCGGAATACACATGGCTCCGGACCAGATAGGGGTGACGAACGATTCAGGCACCGTCACACGTCTCCGGTGTGCTCATGATTTCCACTGATACGCACTGTATTCGACGCTCCCACGTCGCTTGACAATGGATAGCCTAGCCCGCCAATGCCTGAAGGTCAAGAGTGACTGACAGGAGCGATCGGTTTGTCAGAGAAATCCCGGCGCGGGACCGACAGCGGTGCCGGGAAAGCCAACGCCGTCGCACAGCGTTATTCGTTGAGCAGGCTGATGCGCTCCATGAACTCGGGGATGAAGCTGGTCGTTACATGACCCTCGGAAAACTGCGTGTCCAGCATCAGCCACTGGTAGAAGGGTACGGTTGTCGGGATATCGTCGATGATGGTTTCGACCAGAGCCCGGCGCATCCGGGCGATCGCGGCTTCGCGCGACTCGCCCCATACGATCAGCTTGCCGAGCAGTGAATCGTAGTTGGTCGGCACGCGATAGCCCTGGTAGAGATGCGTGTCCACGCGAACGCCCGGCCCGCCTGGCAGGATCAGTTTGTCTATGGTTCCGCCGCTCGGAGCGAAGTCCCGCATGGCGTCTTCGGCGTTGATCCGGACTTCGATGGCATGTCCTTCGTACTTGACGTCCTTCTGGTTGAACGACAGTTTCTCTCCGGCTGCGATCCGGATCTGCCACTGGACCAGATCCACGCCCGTTACCATCTCCGTGACTGGATGCTCCACCTGAATCCGGGT
>SKKR01000317.1 GCA_007123655.1 Thermomicrobiaceae bacterium | reverse complement strand
TTCGGACCGCCAGCGGCCTCGGTCAGCCCGGGGGCGAAATAAAGCGGGGTCGGTCGCCCGACATAGTTCTTGAGTAGCGATTCAAATTCGAGGTGGAACTCGGGATCCTCGACAATCTCATCGTACGCGGCCCTGAGTTCTTCGATGGCCGGGATCAGCGTAACGGGCGCGTAGCTTCCGCCGAACTGGCCGAACCGGCCTCGCTCGTCTGGAAGATTCGTGATGTCGAACTGTGATGAACTGGCAGGCATTCTGAATGCTCCCTGTTTCAAACCCGCTCGTGACGTACTGAAGACTCCACCCCGCGTGCCGCGAAAATCAGATCCTGCAACTGCGCGCATGGACCGGAAACGGTGACCCTCGCGGCAGCCGAACTCGCATTCTCGAGGAATGCGCGGATCTTCCGGGCATCCTTCCGGTTCTCCGTTTCGACTCCACTGGAAACATCAACAACCGCCGGGCAGACCTGCTCGATCGCCTGCTCCACGTTGTCCGGTGTGAGCCCACCAGCCAGGATGACCGGGTACTCATCGGCAAGGACCGCCGCTGTCTCCCAGTCGCCTACTTGCCCGGTTCCGCCCCACTGCCCCGGAACGTGACTGTCGATCAATACGGCGACCGCGAAGCGCAGATATGGCTCGATGATACGGCGGCCGTCGTCAAGTGACATGTCAGGCTTCAGGCGCACCGCCTTGATCACCGGACAATCGATGTGTCGTGCGAAATCCGCCGTTTCATCTCCGCTCAGTTGCACCATATCCAGTTGAACCTCATTGGCGATGCTGTTGATCGCTTCCGGCGATTCGTTGACGAAAAGGCCGACTCCCGCAGGGGGAAGAGTCATCTCATTCCGGATCGACTGAAGGATCGCACCAGCGACGGCCGGTTCAATCTGGCGACGAACCGGAACGAACACGAAGCCGACGAGAGCCGCACCGGCCTCCGCGGCAACAAGCGCACTCTGCACATCCTGGATCCCACAGATCTTCGCGAGCGTCATGACAGGCCCAGCAATTCACGGCCGGCGGTAACCCGGTCCTCAGCGCGCATCAGTGACTCCCCGACCAGAATCGCGTGCGCACCGGCATCCTGAAGGCGCCGCACGTCCTCATGGGTGAATATGCCACTCTCCGACACGATTGTTCTATCGCGGGGAATCTGTGGCGCAAGTCTCTCGGTCGTTCGAAGGTCGACCTCGAAGGTGCGGAGGTCGCGGTTGTTGATGCCGATGATCTGCGCGTCAGCGGCCAGCGCGTGCTCGAGTTCACCCTCGCTGTGGACTTCCACGAGCGCTTCCAGCCCGTACGCATGTGTCCGTTCCAGCATTCCCCGCAGGACCGCTCCCTTCAGGACCGCGGCGATCAGCAGCACGACGTCCGCTCCATGAGCGCGCGCTTCGGCGATCTGATACTCCTCAACGATGAAATCCTTTCGGAGCACCGCTCTGGGAGGGTTCGAATCATGCACTGCTCTTGATACCCTGGACAGATCGTCCAGCGTTCCCCGGAAGAACGGCTCGTCCGTCAGAACGGAGATACACGCGGCTCCTGCGGCAACGTAGTCACGCGCCACATCCACTGGATCCAGGTCCCCTGCAATCAGGCCTTTCGACGGCGAGGCGCGTTTGAACTCGGCAATCAGCCCGGGGGTTCCAGTTCGAAGCATCGGCTCGATCCGAACCGCGGGGCCAATCCGCTCGATCGCGCGCTCGTGCTCATCCAGTGGGACCGCGCCACGTCGACCAGCGACGTCGTGAGCCGTCCGCGCCACAATCTGATCCAGAATCGTTCCAGTGTGCGATGTCACGTTGTCGCCACCAATCGATTCGAATGCTCGATGAGCGCTTCGAGCCGTCCGAGTGCGTCTCCGGAGTCGATAGACCGCTCCGCCAATCGCACTCCTTCCGAGATCGAACCCGCCTTCCCGGCCGCGTAGATCGCCGCCCCGGCGTTGAGCAGGGTAACCGACCGCGTCGCACCGGGTTCTCCGGAAAGCACTTCACGAATCATCCGGGCATTCTGCTCCACATCTCCGCCGAGAATGTCATTGAGCGGAGCCGAGGTCAGTCCGACATCCTCCGGCTGCAGCCGGTAGCTCTCCACACTGGGACCGCCCTTCCGACGGACTTCATGCACCATTGTCGGGGCGGAGATGCTGAACTCGTCCATGCCATCTTCAGCGTTGACTACGAGCACGTGCTCGGCACCCAGGATCTCGCTCACCCGGGCAAGCTTCCGGGCGATATCCGCGTCTGATACGCCCAGGATTTGATGGCGGACCCCGGCCGGATTCGTCAGCGGTCCAAGCACATTGAAGATTGTCCGCACGCCGATGGAGCGTCGCGTCGGGCCGGCAAATCGCATCGCCGGGTGGAACACCGGCGCCATCATGAAGCCAACACCGACCTCTCGAATGCACTCCTGCACGGCCTCTGGCTCGAGCTCGATCCTGACACCGAGCCTTTCCAGCACGTCCGCGGCGCCACACTGACTCGTGATCGCGCGGTTACCGTGCTTGGCGACTTTGACACCGGCACCCGCGACGACGAAGGTCGTGGCAGTTGAGATGTTGAACGTCGCCGGACCACCACCACCGGTGCCGACCACGTCAACCACGGTCTCACCGTCAGGAAGCTCCACGCGCCGCGCATGACGCCGCATCGATTCCGCGAAGCCGGCAATCTCCTCCTCGGTTTCGCCCCGCATGGCGAGTCCGGTCACCAGCGCGGCGATCTGAGGGTCTTCCGCCTCTCCGCGCATGATGTCGTCCATAGCCGCCGCGGCTTCCTCTTTCGTCAGGTACTCACCCGCAACGACCCGACGAATCGCTTCCCTGATCATCGCTGCACCCGCCCCGTCCTAGTAGCCACGCGCCGCCGCGGCCAGTGCCCGCCGGCCGATGAAGTTTGCCAGCAGGTCCTTACCGACAGTTGTCAGGATCGATTCCGGATGAAATTGCACGCCTTCTATCTCATGATGCCGATGACGTAACCCCATGACAACCCCATCATCCGCCCGGGCGCTGATCTCCAGTTCCGGTGGAATGCTTTCCTCCCGGAGGATGAGCGAATGGTATCGGGTCGCGACAAACGGGTTCGGTAGGCCGGAAAACACCCCGCGATTGTCGTGGTGAATCATCGACGTTTTCCCGTGCATCAGTTCCGGCGCGTTGATCACTTCGGCCCTAAACGCCGACCCGACAGCCTGATGTCCCAGACAGACACCCAGAATCGGGACAGTTCCGGCAAGTTCCCGAATCAGCTCGACCGACACGCCGGCCTCCTTCGGCGTGCATGGACCGGGTGAGATCACCACGCGCTCCGGCTGCATCTCCCGGACATCATCGACCGTGATCTCATCGTTGCGCCGAACGACGACATCCACTCCGAGTTCACAGAGATACTGATACAGGTTGTAGGTAAACGAGTCATAGTTATCGATCAGCAGGATCACGATCCGCGCTCCTCCCGGGTTACCCGCTCAATCTGTTCGCCAAACTCGATCGATCGCATGAGCGCCCTCATCTTGTGGAAGCACTCATTGAACTCGAACCCCGGCGTGCTGTCGGCCACAATCCCGCCTCCGGCCTGCAGGAGCGCGGTTCCGTTCTGGAACACGATCGTTCGCAACGTGATCGCGGTATCCATGTTTCCGCCGAAGTCAACGTAGCCGACGCACCCGGAATACGGGCCTCGCCGGTCCGGTTCGAGTTCGGCGATGATCTCCATTGCCCGAATCTTGGGCGCTCCACTCACCGTCCCGGCCGGGAAACAGGATCGAAGCGCGTCCAGCCCCGACTTTCCGTCGGCGATCTTTCCGGTCACGTTGCTCACAAGGTGCATGACATGGCTGTAGCGTTCTATCTCCATCAGTTTCGGGACCTGTACTGTACCCGGAGCCGAGACCCGACCGATATCGTTCCGGCCGAGATCGACAAGCATGATGTGCTCTGCACGCTCCTTCTGGTCGCCGGCCAGATCCAGGGCAAGCGCGTCGTCCTCGTCTTCATCCGCTCCACGATGACGGGTACCGGCGATGGGGTGATTCGTCAGCGTGTCGCCGTCAAGCCGGACGAGCAACTCCGGGGACGCGCCGACGATCTGCGTATCGTCCATGTTCAGGTAGAACATATACGGAGACGGATTGACTCGGCGGAGCGCGCGGTAGATGTTGAACGGATGCGCACCGGTTTCGACTTCCACTCGCTGTGACAGGACCACCTGAATGATGTCGCCGTTGTAGATGTACTCTTTCGCCTTCTCCACCATGTGGTTGTAATACTCACGCGGCATGTTGATCCGCATGCGTTCGTCAACCGAGCCATCAACCAGTGGGCGATCGCTCTGTGGCACTTCCGGCTCCCGGTGCAACTGCTCGACCAGCGAATCGATCCGCTCCGTGGCCTTGCGGTACGACTCTTCCAGGGGAACGTCATCCTCGACATGCACGTGACTGACGACTTTAATCGTCCGCCCGACATGGTCGAATACCAGCATCGAATCAACGAACTGGAAGAACCCGTCGGGGAACCCATGGGGATCGTTGGGCGCGACCGGGAGTCGCTCGAAGTACCGGACGGACTCGTAGCTCAGGTACCCCACCGCCCCTCCAAGAAAGCGGGGAAGACCCGGCACCGTTACGGTCTGATACCGGGCGAGGAGGGACTGTAAGGCATCGAGCGGGTCATCGAACTCTATCCGGTGAGGCTCTCCGTGGATCACCGCGTCCGCGATACCGTTGTCGAGCGAAACGCGCGCAAACGGGTCCGTTGCGATGAACGAATAACGAGCGAGCCGCTCCCCTCCTTCGATACTCTCCAGAAGGAAAGAGTACGGTCCCTTGGCAACTTTCAGATAGGCGGAGACCGGGGTTTCAAGGTCCGCCAGAATCTCCCGGTACACCGGGATTACATTCCCGCGGCCCGCCAGATCCCGAACTTCATCGAGCGTGGGTGAATAGCGTTCGGCCATTGTTGCCGCCAGATAACCCGGTCTGCTCGTGCGTTCGATCATTGTCTGCCTCCGACGTAGTTGCATGACACCAGCTTGCCAGTGAGGGACGAAACACAACAAAAAACCCCCGTCCCTGTCAGGGACGGAGGCTGAAATGTCAGCTCCGCGGTGCCACCCTCATTGGGTGCTGCGTGTGCAGCAACCCCGCTCTTCGGATACGGGATGTCCGTTGAGGACAATCCGATATCCAGCTCCCAGATAACGGTGGAGTCTCCGGTGCCGCCTACTCACGTTCGCGTTCGGGGCACAGCTCCCGGATCCATTCCGCGTTCACGGTAACGCCGGGCTTTCACCAGCCGCCGGCTCTCTGGGTCCCGCTCGAACGCGTACTCGTTCCGATCGACGCTTTTACAGCGCTATTGAAGCGGAGCATACCCGTGTGCACAGTGATTGTCAAGTCGTCGCGGGTAGCTGATGCGCGCGGACGATGGGCGATCACTGGGAACTGACGAGTCGACTACCGGGTGAATTCACCCCGCGCCTGCTACTTCTCCATTACGTCCCTGGCCTCGCGAATCTGCTGGAGATTTTCCTGGAGCACGCGTTCGAGCTGTGTGAGCATTTGCAGCGCGTATTCGTCGACTTCTTCCATCGACTTGCGAGAGTGTTCCCGTGATTGCCTCAGGATTTCTTCGCTGCGCGCCTTGGCCTCGTTGACCAACCCCTGCTCGTTCATGAGGTACTCGGCACGTTCCTTGGCGACCGAAAGGATCTTGTCCGCTTCCGCCTGGGCGTCGGTAATAATCTTTTGCCGGTCCTGAACGACGCGCCTTGCCTGCTTGATCTCTTGCGGCATCGACATGCGTAGCTGATCGACCAGCGTCAGCAGTTCATCCTCTTCGATCATGACCTTCCCGCCCCAGGGAACCCGTGATCCCTGTGAGACCACTTCTTCCAGGCGATCGATCACCTCGAGAATGTCCGTTGCCGGTGCAGATGACGTGTTGTGCTGCTGCGATTCCACCGCTGGCCGTCTCTTTACATTACCGCTGGGTTGCGGCTCCGAACTTCTCGTCAAGTGCCTCGACGACTACACTGGGGACCATCGCCGACACATCTCCGCCGAGCAATGCTACCTGTTTTATGAAACTGGAACTAATAAACGAGTTCTGAGAACTCGTCATCAGACAGACGACATCGATCTCCGGGGCCAGATGCCGGTTCATGTGCGCCATTTTGAACTCGTACTCAAAATCCGAAACCGCGCGAAGCCCCCGCACGATTGTCTGAGCGCCAACATCCTGCGCGTACGACACCGTCAAACCACTGAACACGTCAACCCGCAGGTTCGGAACATGTTCGAGCGCGCTCGCCGCGAGTGACCGTCTCTCCTCAGCCGAGAACAGTGAATGTTTGCTGGCGATCTCATCGCCCGCGTAGATGCCAAGGACGACCTCATCAAACAGGCGCGCCGCTCGTTCCGCCACATCCACGTGGCCTTTTGAGATCGGATCAAACGATCCGGGATACAGTGCAACGTGCCGCACGTCGACTCCTTTGACTCACCCCTGCTCGTCCAACCTGCCGCCTATTTCGTAGATCGAAAAACAACTGTCGCCATGGCATCTGTGCCGAAGAAGCTCAAATCGTCCTATCCGATCCGGCAGTTCAACGTACGGAGCATGTCCGATCAAGAGCACACTACCATCATCAACGGCCGCGGAAAAGGACAGTTGCTCGATTCGCTCCGGAATTTCCGGGTCTGCATAGGGCGGATCCATGATGATGAAGTCGTATGCGCTCGACGCGGCGTTAACGAACCGCTCGACGCTGGTCTGATGCACCCGCGCGACGTTGGTCAAGCCGGTCGCCTCAAGATTCCGGTTTATGGTCTCCACGGCGTCTCGCCGGTGTTCAACGAAATCCGCATAGTCCGCGCCGCGGGAAAGCGCTTCGATTCCGATGCTCCCGCTGCCCGCATAGAGATCGAGCACTCGTACCGGCCGCACCTCCAGGGACCAGAGCATGGAAAAGGCGGCCTCACGTATCTTATCCGCCATCGGCCTGGTGCGCATTCCTTTCGGCGCCTGCAAACGTCGTCCCCGGCGCGACCCGCTGATCACCCGCATCGGTCTACCGGAGCCCGCATTGAACGCCGGAACTCACCGCGTTAGTCTCCCCCTTCATAGGCTGGAGCGCTCGGATCCATCGGGTAAGATCCAAAGATCTTCACCATTGCGCACTTCTCAGCCAGCCGGTCCAACGTCTCGGTGACCTTTGGGTCACTTCGATGCCCTTC
>SKKR01000086.1 GCA_007123655.1 Thermomicrobiaceae bacterium | reverse complement strand
GTGCGGGTTACCTGTTCTTCGGCAACCGGAGCATCAGTTCGCGCCCAGGTCCGTTCGAACGTATCATCCGAGATCGGCGCGGCGCTCAACGAGCCGAGGGGAAATGTCGAGACAATGAGTGTAATCGCCAGCATGGCGCGAAAGCGCATTGAACGCCTCCTACTCCATCAGGTGTTGTTACCGTAGTATGTGCACGTTAGCGTAAGAATGGGAATACGTCAACTCTTGCCCGCCTGGGTGGCTGACTGGCAGGCGCTTACTCCGAAGGGGAAAGGAGGGGCGGGGTTGTCCAGAATACCCGTAGGGGGTATACTTATCCACTGTAACGTGAATTGAGAGGAAGCGATGGCGGACGACCAACTCAGCGTAGAGACACCCGATACCAGTGATTCCTACCAGCAGGACAAAGCACGGATCCTAGCCCGGCTGCGGCGTATGGAGGGCCAGGTACGCGGCGTGCAACGGATGGTGGAAGAGGACAAGTACTGTGTCGACATCCTGACGCAGATCTCTTCGATCATGGCGGCCGCCCGCGGGATCGGGCTTGTTCTGCTGGAAGATCATATCCGCGGATGTGTAACTAACGCGGAAGACCAGGAAGCGGCGTTGCAGGAAGTGATGGATGCCCTGGAGCGCTTTACCAAGAGCGTCGGATAGAAAGTTGAGCAGGAAATAGCCGCCCACCGGTGAGCAACTGTGCACGATGGTAGAAGGAAGCATCCAGGTGTGCCCCTGGGATGACTCCGACGGGATAGTGACCTATGACGACGAGTCCAACACGCGATCAGACAACAGGCCGGGATAACCAGACGACGCAGACGAACCTGCTGGTCTCCGGCATGACGTGCGCTTCGTGCGTGCGCCGGGTAGAGCGCGGGCTTGAGAAACTGGACGGCGTCCAGTCCGCCGACGTCAACCTGGCGACCGAAAGAGCAACCGTGCGTTACGACTCAAGCGTTCTGCGGCCCGAGGACTTGCGAGCGGCGATCGAAAAGGCTGGATATGGTGTCGAGCAGGTCGAGACAGAACAGTCCGGGAATGGCCACGCGCCATCCCGGGATGCCGGGAAGCCTGGCGAGGTAACGTTCGATGTTGAGGGAATGACGTGCGCGTCCTGCGTCCGGCGAGTCGAGCGCTCTCTCAGCCGGGTGCCCGGGGTTAGCGAGGCGAGCGTCAACTTCGCGACCGAGCAGGCATCGGTCTCCTTCGATCCTGCACAGGTCGACATCAGCGCACTGACCGCGGCGGTCGAGAAGGCAGGCTATGCGGCCAGTTTGCCGGCTCCGAGCCCCTCGCAAACACATTCCGCCGGCCAGTCAACAGACGAGCCGGTTGACGCGCGTGAGCTTGCCCGCGAGCGAGAGATGGCGGACCTGAAACGGAAGTGGATCGTCGGTCTCGTCATCGGTACGATCATGATGATCGAGATGTATGTGCCGCTGGGTATCGACATGGAATACCTTGCGCCACTGATGTTGATCCAGGCTGCGATTGTCCAGTTCTGGGCCGGTTCAATCTTCTACAAGGGTGCCTGGGCGGCTGCGAAACACTTCACCACGAACATGAACACGCTGGTTGCGATCGGCACCAGCATGGCGTTCGCCTACAGCGCGTTCGTCACGCTGTGGCCTGGCCTGGCGGCGCAGTGGGGCTTCCCGTTCCACCTGTACTTCGAAACCGCGGTGATTATCATCTCGCTGGTGCTGCTCGGTCGATGGATGGAAGCACGCGCCAAGAAGCAGACCAGCGCGGCGATCAAGGCGTTGGCCGGGCTGCAGGCCCGAACGGCTCGGGTCATCCGGGATGGTGTTGAGCAAGACGTTCCGATCGAGTCCGTCCAGGTTGGCGATCACGTCCGCGTCCGGCCGGGTGAGAAAGTTCCGGTCGACGGCGTGATTGTGGAGGGTCACTCCACACTCGACGAGAGCATGCTGACCGGAGAGAGCGTGCCGGTTGAAAAATCGGCGAATGACGAGGTCATCGGCGCGACGATCAACAAGACCGGGGGATTCGTCTTCCGGGCGACGAAGGTCGGGCGGGACACGACGCTGTCGCAGATTATGCGGATGGTCGAGGAAGCTCAGGGCTCCAAGGCGCCCATGCAGGCGATGGTGGACACAGTGTCCAGCTACTTCGTCCCGACTGTCATCGTCGCCGCCGCGATCGCGTTCGCGGTCTGGATGGCGTTCGGACCGGGGCTGATCTTCGCACTCACCGTTGTCATTGCCACGCTGATCATTGCCTGCCCGTGTGCGCTTGGCCTGGCAACGCCGACGGCGATCATGGTCGGTACCGGCAAAGCAGCCGAGCACGGCGTCCTGGTTCGCGGCGGCGAAGCGTTGGAGATGACGCGGCGTATCGACACGATTGTGCTGGACAAAACGGGAACGCTCACTCGTGGTAAACCAACCGTTACTGAGGTCATTCCCTCGAATGGCATGAGCGAGTCCGAGCTTTTGACGCTGGCGGCGGCCGCTGAAGTCGGTTCCGAACATCCACTCGGCGAGGCGATTGTTTCCCGGGCGCAGCAGATGGAACTGGATCTGCCTAAGGCGCAAGAGTTCCAGTCGGTTACCGGAAAGGGGATTCAGGCGGAGATCGACGGCCAGACAGTCATGATAGGCAATCTGGCGCTCATGGAGCAGTCGAACATAAGCCTGGACGGACTGGCGGCGAGGGCCGATGAACTCGCAGCGGACGGTGTCACGCCCATGTACGTCGCCGTCAACAATTCGACGGCCGGGATTATCGCAGTCGCGGATACGCTCAAGGAAGAGTCCGTTGAGGCAGTCTCGAAGCTGAAGGCGCTCGGTCTGGAAGTCTGGATGATCACCGGCGATAACCGGGCGACTGCCGAAGCGATTGCCCGGGAGGTTGGCATCGACCACGTCCTGGCGGAGGTCCTTCCGGAACAGAAGTCCGAAAAGGTTCAGTCCCTGCAGGACGAGGGGCGGACCGTGGCGATGGTCGGCGACGGGATCAACGACGCTCCGGCGCTTGCTCAGGCGAACCTCGGTATCGCCATCGGCACCGGAACCGATGTCGCAATGGCGGCATCGGATATCACGCTGATCGGTGGCGATCTGAGAACCATCGTGACATCGATAGCGCTCTCCCGGAAGACCGTCGGGGCGATCAAACAGGGTCTGTTCTGGGCGTTTGGATACAACACGCTGCTGATTCCGGTCGCGATGGGTATCCTGTATCCGTTCTTTGGTCTGCTGTTGAACCCGGTGCTCGCGGCCGCGGCGATGGCGATGAGCAGTGTGTCCGTCGTCACCAACGCGCTGCGGCTGCGCCGGTTCCGCCAGCCGGACACCGCTGAGGAAATCCTGAACCCGCCGCTTTCCACACGGATTGGCGAGTACGCCTATCTCGCCGGCATCGCGGTGGTGGCGATCATCGTCGGTGGGTTCGCGCTTGTGCTGGCCAACCCGGATCACGCCGCTGATGACATACCGCACGCCGCTGCCGCGGCGGCGGACCAGCCTGACCGTACGATTCAAATCGACGCGAACGACGAAATGCGATTTGTCCCGGATGTCGTTACTGTTGAATCGGGCGAGACGGTCGCCTTCGCCGTGACCAACGTCGGAGACATCACACACGAGTTTGTGATCGGCGACGAGGATGCACAGTTGGGACATTCGGACCTCATGGGCGATCAGGGCGGTCACGGCGACCACGAGTACAACGCCATTACGATCCAGCCCGGCGAGACCGAAACGCTCATCTATACGGCAGAGGATATCGGTGAACAGCTCTTCTACGGCTGCCACCTTCCGGGGCACTACGAGGCGGGAATGGTGGGGACGATCGAATTCGCGGACGAATGAGCGACCAAGTCAAGTGAACATGTGACGAACAGCGCCGGGAATCGTTCCCGGCGCAGTTCGTATCTCCGGAGCGCCAACGCCGGGCGACGCATCCGGACCGTCGCCTGGAGAAGGCGGTGAAGCTCGAACGTCTCTCCTGAAGGGCTTTTGCCATATATGATCTACCGCGGAGCTCGAGAGGAAACACTTACGGGCGCCAGCCGCTCCACTCGTTGCGGTCGTCCACCTGGCGGCCGATGAATGACTCCGCGATCCGCGTCACCTCACCGTAGACGAGCCGGATCGGGACCTCGTGCTCCTGGACGACTCGCTGACAATCCGCGAACTCCGGCGCCACATCGGTCACGCGACCGTTCCAGATCTTGAGTTTCACCCGAATCTCGCCCCAGCGCGTAGTGACCCACTCGATCCGGCGGCCAGCTTTGATTCGCTCGATCGGGGTCATCCGCACGCCGAGCGTCGACGAGTGCTCCATCATAACCGCTTCCAGCGCGGCTCGATGCTCGAGATCGGCGATGACGCTTACTTTCGTCGCCGGTCGGCCCCGTTTCATCGTGATTGGTGAGAGATAAACATCGAGCGCTCCGTGCTGGAAGAGAAGATCCATCAGCGGCTCGAAGAATTCCGGGTTCATGTCGTCGATGTTGGTTTCGAGCAGGATCTCGATCGGGGTGTCCTCAACGTCTGGTGACCTCGTGGCTGGCGTCGATTCCGGCTCCACGAGTTCGCCGATGAACACGCGCAACGCGTTGGGCCAGGGGAGTTCCCGGCTGCCGAAGCCGTAGCCAACGGTGGTAACGTGCATCTCCGGCCGGGCGAAGCTGGCCAGGCGGGTGAGGATAGCCGCCCCGGTCGGGGTCAGTAGCTCGGACTCGACGTCGTACTGTCTAAGTGGAGCGCCGGCCATCGCGACGAGTTCGGCTGTGGCGGGTGCCGGCACCGGGAGCACTCCGTGAGCGGCGCGGACGAAGCCGGTGCCGTCATGAAGCGTCCCGCTGTAGAGGCGCTCGATCCCGAGAATGTCCAGGCCCGCAGCCGCGCCGACGATATCGACGATCGAGTCTACCGCCCCGACTTCGTGGAAATGGACGTCGTCGACCGGCATGCCGTGGACCCGCGCTTCGGCTTCCGCCAGGCCCTGGAAAACGTGCAGCGCCCGGCGCTTCGTCCCGTCCCGGAGATCGCTCGATTCGATCATTCGGCGGATGTTGCTCCAGTGACGATGGTGGTGATCCTCGTCGGAGAGCTCGACCCGAACCCGCGTCCCGGTGATTCCGTGCTGCTCGATCTGTTCCGCATGGAGTTCATAGCCCGACAGTCCGAGCGTGCGAAGCTCGGCGCGGAGGTCCTCCAGATCGAGGCCGGCGTCGACCAGCGCTCCAAGCGTCATGTCTCCGCTGGCGCCGGAGAACGGATCGAACCAGGCGATCGGCATCTAGGCCACGCGCCCTTCCTCGTGTTCGGCTCTGAGCTGGCCGCAGGCGGCGGCGATGTCGACGCCCCGGGAATAGCGAACCGAGGTCGGAATGCCGCTCTCCTCGACGATTCTGGCGAAGCGCTGGATGCGTTCTTCCGACGGTCGCTCGTAAGACGGCTCCGCCGAAGTCGGGTTGAGCGGGATCACGTTGACGTGACAAATCAACCCGGAGAGCAGTGAACCTAGGTCTCTGGCGACGTCGTCCGAATCGTTGACGTCCTTGATCAGACAGTACTCGAAGGAGATACGCCGACCGGTGGTTTCCACATAACGTCTGCAGGCGAGTATCAGGTCCTCGACCGGCCAGCGGCGATTGAGCGGGACCAGCGTGTCCCGAAGTTCGTCGTTCGGGGCGTGCAGCGAAATTGCCAGTTTGACCTGAAGTGGATCCTTCGCGAGCCTGTCGATGAACGGCACGAGTCCGGACGTTGAAACCGTAATCCGGCGCGCACCGAACTTCATGCCTTCCGGGTCGTTGAGAATGCGGGCCATCTTCATGGTGGCCTCGTAGTTCTGGAACGGCTCCCCCATGCCCATCATCACGATGTTGGTTAGCTGACGTTCAAATTCCCTGGCGCGGCGGGCCGCGGCCACCACCTGAGCGACCATCTCACCGGCGGAGAGATTTCTGGTCAGCCCGCTCATTCCGGTCGCGCAGAAGCTGCACCCGACGGCACAACCGATCTGACAGGAGACGCAGACTGTCACCCGGTCCGGATAGAACATCAGCACGGTCTCGAGGTGGTTGCCGTCATGCGTACGGAACAGCAGTTTGAGCGTGTCTCCGCCGTCCGCTTCCAGTTCACGCACCGGCTCCAGGTAGGTCAACGGGAGAGATTCGGAAAGGTCAGCCCGTAGCGACTTCGGCAGCACGGACATCTCCCCGTAGCTACCAACGAGATGCTGGTATGCCCAGTGGTAGATCTGGCGGGCACGGTAAGGTTTCTGGCCAAGTTCGCTGATTTTCCCGGTCAGTTCGTCCAGTGTGAGGTCGTAGAAAGTGGAAGGCGCCCGATTCCTTATGGACGACGTAACTCGATGCTCTGGTGTAATGCTCAGATCACTCGCCATGATTGATTCAGTCGCTGTCGTCGGAGGAAACGTCACGGTAACTAGTCGGTCGGTATCCAATCCCCTCGAGCGCGTCCATGATCTCATCGATGCTTACGACGTCCGCGTCATACGTCATCTCGACGTAGTCACCCTGGAAATCAACGTCGTGCTCCATGACGCCGTCGATCTTGTCGAGTTCGGACGCGACCGCGCCCGCACATGATCGTCAGGTCATTCCCAGGTTGGTCATGTAGACGTGTTGCTCGCCACTCGCGGCTGCAGTGGATGCCTCGCCGTTGTCGCTTCCCAATGCCATGGTAACGATGAAGAACGATCCCGCGGCCACCAGCACGAACGCGCCCGCGGCCAGAAGTATCGTGCTGAATGATTTGCCCATCGCTGACTGCTCCGGCTTCCAGACGTTTAGTGAACAATGCCTGCGTGCTCAACTCGCACGCACAATCTTACCGCTTGCGGACCGTCCATGCCGGTATGATCCGCGCGGCCGTACCCGGATCAGACCGGAAAGAGTCCGGCAAAGAAGTCAGCCCAGTAAGCGAGCGCCAGAAACCAGAGACCGACACCGATCAACAGCACCCCGCCGAAGCGCTTTGAGTTGGCCGTGATGATGCGCAGCGACCGAATCGTGCGTTCCCGGGCGGTGGTAACGAGCACTGCAAAACCGAACATCAGCACGAGGATGACGATACTTGCCGTCAGGAACGCGCCGACTGCGGCGGCGGTGCCACCGATAACAAGGGCGTACGCGGCCAGACCGGCCAGGATAGGGCCGGTTCAGCCAAACCCTGCCAGCAGGTAGCCGAAGCCGAAGAGAGAGACTCGGCCCAGGCCCGACTGGCCCCGGTGTTCCCGGATCGATGCAACCAGTG
>SKKR01000264.1 GCA_007123655.1 Thermomicrobiaceae bacterium | reverse complement strand
GGATTGAGCTCGAACTATTGGGCGCGCGGACTCTGGGCCTATCGGGGTGAGGACCCGCAGTCCGATAACGGTGGGGCGGATCCAAGGACCTGACGTGCTGCTCGACAAGCGCCGAACGTCCGGCACTTCTGTCCGGTTGCTTCGGTAGTACTTTGATCATGGTTGGATGATTCATTTGGCCCGGGACGCTTCAATTGGCTAGATTGACACCTATAATTGGCGTATCAGTCGCGAGTCGACGTCACGGTGAACTGACTCACGCAGCTATTCGACAAGCGCTGTGTCCTGAATATGTAACAAGTGTGAAACACGCCATGAACGATCGTTCTCAGCTACATCGGAGATACCTGTGTCCCGATCAGCGCCTGGCTCCGAACATTTCTATCACCGACGATCTCGCGGCGCTCCCGCGGATATACCATCAATTGGTTTTTGCTGGATCAAACTTGAACGGGATGAGGAGCCAGGTATGCACCGGACTCTCCACCAAGAGTCTTCAAATCCTGTGCTGTTCCGTACCACTCGAGCGCGGTCGCGGTCAAGAACTGATCTCTCCGCAGTCAGGAGCGGCGGGTGACACTGCAACCGACCTCCGATCGAACCCAGCACATCCTTATTGCCAGCCCGTGTCCGGAATCCGCCGAATCAATCGGCCAGCTACTTCGTCGATCGGGCGCATCCTCCGCAACGCAGAAGGTCGCGCCCGTACCAGACGGTGACGAGATCGGCTCCTGTGACGCGATCTTCGTCACCGAGTGCGCGATCGCGGAGTGGGGCCTGCTCGAGCGCGGGCTGCGGACCGTGTATCCGCCCGGATTGCCAATCGTTGGAATCGTGCGATCTCCGATCGTCGAGTCTTCGACGCTGTTCAGCGCCGGGTTCGACTTGCTGCTGTACGAACCGCTGGTTCAGGCGGATATCGAACGGGCGCTTGCCTTCGCAGAGGCGATTCGAGACGAGACACCGCGGCAGGCCAGGGAGCGTTTGCGCAAAATGACCGCAATGCACGAACTGGCCATCGCGTCCGCGCACCAGACGGGGACAGATGACTGGGTGGGGCGGATGGTTCGTGTCGGACGAGACGTACTCGGATCCGACGCGCTGGCGATGTGGGCGCTCGACCGCGACGCTGGCTGTCTGCATTGCATCGGGTCCGCGGGTCTCTCCAGCGAGTACATCGCGTTTGCCGAGCAGCACAGTCCAATGCTGGTCGAACACTATGATGAGTTGCCCCGGCATCTCTCCACACACTGGTTGAGCGAAGAAGAGGCGACCCAGGCATTCCGGATCATTGCACCGGAAGCGGCCCGGGCCGAAGGAATCAGAAAGATTGCCTGGGTTCCGGTCCGCGACGCCAATCAACTGTTTGGCCACCTTAGCTTCTACTTCCACTCGGATGACGCGTTCGAAAGATACGACCTGGTACTCGCGGACGCGTTTTCATCGATCGTGGCAGCGTCGCTGAGTACAAACCGGCTGCAATCAGAGATTCGCCGGACGAACCGGCTTTATCGGGAGCATGTGGAAAGTTCGCCGAATGGCGTCGTTGTTTGCCTGCCGGATGGATCCATCGAGCGATCCAACTATGCGATGGAGCAGATCTCCGGGCGAGACCGGTACGAGATCATCGGGAAGCCGGTGTTCGACTGGATCATGCCTCCCGACGTGCTTCCCTGGGAGGAGTGGCTGGCGCTCAATCCGGATGAAAGCCCGCAACCGGTAGAGCGCTGGCTGTCTCGGCCTTCCGGTGAGCGACGTCGCGTGTCATGTTACGGTCGCCGTCTCCTGCTCCCTGATCCGATTACGTTGGAGGAGACCGAAGAACGCATTCAGATCGTAATGGAAGACGTCACGGAGCAGGGACGCCGGCTCGTGGAGCTGGAGCTGTTCCATGATCTGTCCCGCATCATTTCCGAGCGACGGTCGCTGATCGATGCCTATGAAGTGATTGTTGACCGTTTGTACAAGTACCTGAACTACCGATTCGTTGCGATCGGTGAGGTGCATGACGGTCGTGTGATCGAGCTTCAGACGTTCAGGACCCACATGGCTGACGTAGTTATTCCCACCTTCCTCGGAATAGACAGTGGCCTGTGCGGACTCGCGGTACGTGAGAACAGGTCGGTTCTCACGTGTAACGTGAGCGAATCCCCGCATTACTACGATATCGATTCGTGTGTTACCAGCGAGCTGGTGGCCATCGTGCGTGCGAATGGAAAGCCAGTTGGCGTGATCGATATCCAGACCGATGCAACGCAACCACTGGACGAGGGTGACATGCAGCTTGCGAACAGCATTGCCGCCCACCTGGGACTGCTTATCGAGCAGGTGCAGATGCAACGGAGGCTCGAACGCCAGGCATTGACCGATCCGCTTACTGGAATGGCCAACAGGCGCTCGTTCCTGCGCGAACTCCAGAAGTTGATTCAGGATCCGGAGGGTGAACCGGCCGGTCTGTTACTGGTGGAACTTGACCATTTCAAGCAGATCAACGATCGGTACGGCCATCTCTTTGGCGATGAAATGCTCAAACAAGTGGCGCGCAGACTCAGAGAGACGCTTCGGGAACAGGACCTGCTCGCCCGCTACGGCGGTGATGAGATCGCGGTCATCTTCCGCGGCCTGTCCGCAGACGGAGCATTCGAGATCGCCGAACGACTTCGTGGGGTAATCGACGGACGCCCGTTCGAGCACAATGGGACGTCCGTGTCGCTGACGGTGTCGATCGGGATCTCTCTGTACCCACTGCACGGCACCACGACCGACGCGCTTATCGGCGAAGCCGACCGGGCGATGTACGCCGCGAAGCTCGAAGGTCGCAATTCAGTCTCTGCTGACTTCACCATGGTCGGCTGAGCACTACTCCAGAATGGTTATGTCCCTGGAGACGTGGTTGTAACGCTCCCGCCCGGCTTCAGTCACCGCAACCGAGTCCTCGATTCGGATCCCCCACTTGCCCGGAATGTAGATGCCGGGCTCGTCCGACACGACCATCCCTGGTTGGAGGAGCTCTTCGTTACCTTCCACCAGGTAGGGATCTTCATGACCGGTCATGCCGATTCCGTGCCCAACCCGGTGGATGAAGTAGTCTCCATACCCGTGCTGACTGATAACGGACCTCGCAGCCCGGTCGACCTCCTGGCAGGGGACACCGGGGCCGATCTTCTCGAACGCCGCCTGTTGGGCCTCGAGCACGATGTTGTACGCCGTCGTGAAGTCGTCGTCCGGCACACGGCCGGCAACCGGCGTTCGGGTTACATCGGAGTAATAGCCCTCGTGGATCCCGCCGAAGTCCATCACGATCGGATCACCACCCTGGATGCGCCGGTCGCCGGTGTGATGGTGCGGTGAGGATCCGTTCGGACCACTGGCGACGATGCAGAAGGCGATCTCCGGCATCCCGTGGTCAGCCATGATCCCTTTGAGATCGTCCGCGACCTCTTCTTCGGTTCGCCCGATGACGCTGACCTTGCTGGTGAAGGTCTCCCAGGCCGCGTCCGTCCGGCGGGACGCCTCTTTGAGGAGATCCAGCTCGAACTGGTCCTTAACTGAACGCAGCTGCTTGAGCACGCTCGCCCCGCGGTGGTACGAACGATTGGGAAGCTCATGCTGGAGCTGAATCACGAATCCTGCCCAGATCTGATCGTTGATGGCGATCGCCTCGCCTCCGACCTTACGCACCCGTTCCGCGACTCTGGAAATCGGGTTCTCTGTCTCGCCCCAGACCTCGAGTTCGAATTCACCTTCGAGGTCCTGCACGAGTGGTGCTTCCAGCCTGGGGACGACCACGGTCGGCGTTCCGTCAATCGGTATCAGCAGCGCGGTCAGGCGTTCGCTGGGACGTGTGGGATGACCAGTGAAGTAACGAAAGTCGGACGAAGGGCCGATGAAGAGCATATCCAACCCTTCATCTTGCATGAGTTCGCGAGCTCTGGCGATGCGTGATTGATAGACATTGCCGCTTGCATTCATCTGGTAACCCCTTCGTGTTCCCGAAGCACTGTGAAATCAATCCGATTTCCCGGGTATCAATCGCATCTAAGCTCGTCGGCGTCAAGCCAGGGCCCCGCTTCGTCGTCGGCGATGCCCAGGCGCACGGTGTGCACGATCGCCCCGGTCTCCTGGATGACCACCGCAAGCCCGTATGCGCGAGGCTCCAGATCCTCATCGAACAGGACGGTAACGTCCGTCGCTCGCCTGACGTCCACGGGAACGGTTACTGACATGAGCTCCAGGTCCTGAACCACACGCTCTTCGTCAATCAACTGGAAACAGACGATCAGATCCATTGATCGTTCCTTCCGGTTGTCGATCTCCAGCGAGAAAGTCGACTCTCTGCCTCGCTCGTGGCCACGTTCGAATCCGGTAAGGTCGACGCGGATACTGCCATCTTCGGTGATCCAGGTGGACTGACTATGGAACGGGCTCCACAAGTCCGGCTCGTTGTTGTCGTTACCAAACGCCCCGCACCCGGTTGCCGCGATCAGCAACCCGAAAACCAGCGCAATTCGGTTCAGAACGGAAGGTCCCGGCGGGTCGCGGAGTGATTCGAATCCAGGGGAAACATATGGGCGGATTGCTCGCATGCTGCTGGTTCTCTCAGATTGTCCTGCCCGGCTTCAACGCCGATTCCGGTTCAGATTATCGCACGTCGACGTTTCTGGTACGCGACGTTCGAGACGCCCCCGCCTGCGTGCCGTGTTGGGTTTTCGGTGGTTAATGCGTTACCCTGTTGGCTTGGGAGCCGCCAGACGATCGTGTGATCACCCGAGTCGTCAATTCTGGGAAGGGGTCGCGTGATGGAATCAGCACGCGTTATTGACCTGACGCAGCCGATGGATGGAGCGATCCCTATGTTTCCCGGCTTACCGTCGATGAAGATATCGACTGTTCTGAGCCGGGAAGCTTCGCGGACAAACTACGCCAGTGGTGTCGAGTTTCTGATTCAGCGCTACGCTATCACCGGGAACTCGGGCACCTATATGGACGCACCGTTTCATCGCTATTCCGACGGTTGTGACCTGGCCAGCCTGCCGCTTCAATCGACCGTGGCGCTGCCAGGCGTGCGTGTTGACGCGCGGGATGCCTCGACAAGCGGGCGCAGGACAGTCGACGAATCGTTCCTGAACGGTGCGGACATCCGGGGCCGCGCGGTCCTGATCTGGACGGGATGGGACGAGCGCTGGCCGGACGCGGACTACCTGGAACCGAACCCGTTCGTCAGTGCTGAGCTCGCAGAGCGGCTGGTAGATGAGGGCGCGCGGCTCGTCGGAATCGATACCTGGAATGTCGATGACACCGATGACGGTGAACGGCCGGCGCATTCGGTGTTGCTCAAGGCGGGAATTCCGGTTGTCGAGAATCTGTGCCGGCTGGAGACGCTGAGCTCGGGAGAGTTTCAGTTCCATGCCGCGCCGCTGCCGATCAGGAACGGGACCGCGATTCCGGTGCGCGCCTATGCCGTCTTGAGGTGAGCCGGCGCGAGACGAGCGTGAGCTCGATCCGACGTATCCTGGCCTGTCCGGCGACTGATACCGAGGTCCGCGCCTCGTATGCGCCTATGCGATGAACTGGTCAAACAGGAAGGTCAGCACCATCGTTACCAGTGCCCAGGCGACAGGGACCAACACCACCAAACCAATGATGATCATTGCCAGTCGCTTGTCTCGCTCGCTCATTCCTGCCTCTCTCCATCTCCTTCGCAGAATTTTACCGGCTGGCGTTCAGCGGAGGTAGAGGATGGCTCCCGGCTAGACAGCTACCTTGCAACGCAAGGTACCTTGTGTTAGTCTCTCGCCATGAGTATTTCGGGATTCGGATCACAGATGCGTCGCGGCGCGATTGAATTCTGTGTTCTGGCGTTACTGTCACGTCGAGAGCACTATGGGTTCGAACTGGTTCAGCGACTCTCCGAAGCGGATGGGCTGCTGACATCAGAGGGTACGATCTACCCGTTACTGAGCCGATTACGGCGCGATGGGCTCGTGGAGACCGAGTGGCGTGAATCCACCTCCGGGCCGCCCCGGAAGTATTACCGGCTGACGAGCGATGGAGCCCGAGCACTGGGGCATTATCGCGGGCAGTGGGAGCAGTTCCGCAATGCGGTGAACTCACTCCTATACGAGGATCAGGAGGCCGTGAGTGAGCGCTCAACGGACTGAGCACATCATCAATGAATACCTGGACCGTGTCGTCGAACAGCTTTCGGATCTTTCGCCGGCGGAGCGCGCCGAGATCCGAAACGACCTCCGGTCACACATCGACGAGGCGATCGGCGACCCTGTTCACGCCTCCGAGGCGGATGTCCGCAACGTTCTGGAGCGGCTCGGTTCGCCGCAGGAACTGGCGCAGGCGGCACGCGAGCGTTCCCCGGAGAGCGAACCGTCGCCAGCTCCACCGGCCCAGAACGTCGAACGCCGGATAAACGGAACCCCCGGCGCGCTGGAGGTGGCGGCGATTGTTCTCACGGTGCTGTTCTGGCCGATCGGTATCCTGCTGGCCTGGATCTCCGACCGCTGGCTGACTCGCGACAAAGTCATCGCCACTGTCATTCCGGTCGTCGGCACGATGATGCTGGGTGTCGTCGTCGTGGGCGGGATGATTGCCTGGGGAACGACGGCGACAACGACCCTGACCTTTGCCCAGGATCGGGTGCAACCGGCACAGCCGGCTTCCCCGGGCGACCCCGGCTTCCGCAGCCCACGTCAGATTGCGGAATCGCCGTCCGCACCCGCGGCCGTTAGCCGGATCGTTGCGGTCATGTCGCTTCTGGTCGGGTTGCTTGCCGCGCCGTTTATCGCCGGAGTCTATCTCGCGATCCGGCTCAAGCCTGTCGAAGAGATCATCTATCCGGACGGCCGGAGATGGCGCGGGCCGATGACCGCTGGCGGTCACGCGAGACCCGCCCCTCCGACCATGGGATGACGGACGTATGTCGCGCGGGCAGGTCCGCGGCCCCACCCGCGCGAGTCTCACTACCCGGAACGTCGTAGCACCCAGATCCCGAGCAGCACCGCCCAGACGATCGTAAGCTGGGCAAGACCAGCGAACCCCAGAAGCAGCATCTGGGTTGGACCGTTGTATGCGATCGGCACTCCGAACAGAATGGCGTTGCCAGAGCCGAGAACTGCGAGCATCCACCCTGCCCAGCCCGGAACGGCGCGAGAGCGAACCAGCCCCACGCCTATCAGGCCAAGCGCGCCCCAGTAGGTGACGATCGCCAGCGCCCAGATTCCATCGTCGGCAGCATTCAGCGC
>SKKR01000516.1 GCA_007123655.1 Thermomicrobiaceae bacterium | reverse complement strand
TGGGGCGGGCTATCGCCGGAATCTGCCTACGCCTGCGACTTCGAGGAGCCGCCTCCACCGGAGGAAGCACTGGATGAAGCCGCCGCGGTGTTCTCCGGACAGGTTACCGGCATCGCGCCGGTGGATGACGACCCGAGCGAGCAGTTCGAGGCCGTCACGTTCGACGTCGACCGCGCCTGGAAGGGCGTCGAACAATCACAGGTGACGGTCGAGACGCACCAGGACGAGGCGACGTGCGGCTATCCATTCGAGGATGGCGAATCCTATCTTGTCTACGCCTATGGCGGGGAGACCTTTTTGACGACCGCGCTTTATCATCGGACCACGCTGCTAGAGCGCGCGGACGAAGATCTCGACGTGCTCGGACAGGGAAGCGAAGTCACCGCCCAGGCGGAACCGGATGACACAGTATCGGACGCCGGGCCATTCGTGTTCCTGCTTGTCCTGATCCTGGTCAGCATAATGGTGGCGATCGTGCTGGTTCTGCGCCGGGCGAGAGTCGGGATGGACGATGAAGATGATCCGTATCGTTAGGGGGCACCCGCGGTGATCGTCACGCGGTTCGCGCTGGTCGTAACGGTGATGTGCGCGGCGACGCTGCTGGGTAGCGGATGGTCAGTAGCCACACCGGTCGCGACCACGGGAAATCTCGCCTTCACCGGTCATCTCGACATAACCGATGGTGTTGGAGTTCTCTCGGCCGGCCTCACCCGGCAGGTGGATGGCGAGACAGAGCAAGGCCTGGATCTGGTGATGCTGGGCGGTGCCGCCGGGCTGTTTCTGGCGATCGTCGTTGCGATCACCCTTCTGCGGCGCTGGAGATAAGCGGCGGCTCACTGTCCACTCGATGCTGCGGACGCGAGCGGGCAGCGATCTCTGGACAGGTGCAAAACCCTTTCTCAGAAAGCTTGAATACAATTCCATGTGGACGTAGGGTCGCACGACCCCAAGCGGATCGCGGTGATCCTGTTTCCGGGCCGACAAGGTGAGGGTGTCTCAGAAGCCTCAACCCGGTAGTGGCGCAGCTCCGTATGCGCCACTGTGGATATGGGCGTTTACGCGTACACTACATTGACGCCCTGAAGCGTCGCGTAATGCGTCGCTTGTCAGCGCAGAATGGCGGGCAGAGTCGCCCGCCACTACCTGCGAGAACGTTATGGGACAGACTCGAGTCGTCGGCCCCTGCGAGGCCCGTAAACGCCGGGGAGAAACGGTCTAGAACGGCCAGAGATGGAGCTCCTGCGTCCACGCCTTGCCGGGCTGGCGGAGAAGGTTGACGATCGCTTCGGCTACGTCATCGGGTTCGAGGAACTTTCGGTCGGTCTGCAGGCGCTTGTCCGCGAGGGCCTCCGGCCCGAAGTCCGTCAGAACGCTGCCCGGAATGATCGTCGAGCATTTGATCCCGTACTGACCGACCTCTTCCGCCAGCGACTCCATGAAACCAATCACCGCGAACTTGGACGCCGCGTACGCCCCGAGATTCGCGACACCTTTACGCCCGGCGCCAGAGGAGAGGGTGATGATGCACCCACTGCCTCGCTCGCGCATGTACGGGAGAACATAACGGGAACAGAGGAACACGCCGGTGAGGTTGGTATCGATCGTCAGCCGCCAGTCATCCAGGGTATATGACTCAACCGGACCGTAGATCCCGACGCCGGCAGAGTTGATCAATATATCAATGCCTCCGCAGGATTCGGCGAGTTGCTCCAGCATCGCCACGACGGCGTGTTCGTCGGAAACGTCCGCGGGGAGTACCACGGCCTGGCCGCCGGCTTCACGGACCAGGTGCGCGCATTGCTCGAGCGGGCCGAGCCGGCGACCCATGAGCCCGACCGCCGCGCCTTCACGGGCAAGCGCCACGCTCACCGCCCGGCCAACGCCGCTGCCGGCGCCGGTTACGAGCGCCACCTTGCCCTGCAACTGACTCATTGCTCTGTCTCCGGACTCCGGCTCAGGCGTGGTCGGTGGACTCGTCGCCCTGGTGCCCCGAATCGGCCGGTTCGGTTCGCCGGGCGAGCAGCCAGGCGCCGGCACTGATGACAATGAACAGAATCGTGCCGAATGTCAGGGATGCCGGGTAGATGGCGTCCATAATGAACGCGATACCCAGAAACACCACCATTGAGAAAACAACCGCCACCAGCGGAATGACGACCGCCGGCCCCCAGATGAACATCCGCATCCCGTGCTCCTCGTTTCCTGATCAACCGGTTACTCGTCCCGCACCGCTACGTCAGTGGCAGATTATGACCGATCACGAGTCATTCGGGCAACTCGGGTGCTCCGGGCGCACGAACCGGGTTGACCAGGCGCCTCGTCATCGCTAGACTGCGCTCGTGACATCAGAGAGCGGGTGCGTCACCTGGATGGGCACCCGGCCAGACAGGAGTCAGACTTCCCGATGCAGCGCCCAGACTAATCCGGAACACAGTGCATTCGGTTTCACGGACCACCGGCCATACGGGTTAACGCCTTCGACGCGGACGACTCGGGCCGGGACGACGCACTGTGTTCTGTCGCCCGCCATTCCGGGTGACAGGGCGGATGGCGAAAGCGGGAACGTATCTGATGACCTGGCTCCCGACGTTCAATCTCGACCGAGACAACCTGATTCTGTTCTACTCGCAGCTTCTGATGCACCTGGGCATCGGGCTGCAGATCGTGCTGTGGCCGTTGTTCATCGCGTCCCTCGGGGCGACGGCGGTTCAGATCGGCGTCGTGATCGGCGGCGCGGCAATCCTCCGGACCGTGCTGGTCATTCCCGCCGGCACGCTCAGCGATCGCCTCTCGACCCGGTCGCTCATCCTGATGACCACCGCGATGATGGTACCCGGCGGGGCGATCATCGCGGTAGCACAGGTCTGGTGGCAGGCGCTGATCGGAGCATTGTTGCTGGAAATCGCCGGAGTGGGAATCCCGGCGCTCTCGAGCCACATAGCCGGGGCGGCGTCCTCCTCGCAACGAACCCACGCGTTTTCGATGGTCTTCAGCGTCGCCGCGGGCATCGGCGTCCTGGTCGGACCTCCGATCGGCGGCATCGTCGCGGATCTGACGACGCTCCGGTTCGTGTTCTTCCTCGTGGTCCTCCTCTACGCGGCGAGCTTCGTCCTGTTGTTCGCACTGCGGGATATCGCGCCGGGAGAAATCCAGAACTGTGAAGAACCGGCAGTCGCCTCGGAGGGGAACGGAAGCTACCGGGACATACTCCGCCTGCCGGCGATCGTAGGCATCGCGTCGCTTCACGCGCTGGTGCCGCTCACGCTCAGCACTGGAACGGTCCTGCTTCCACTGTTTCTCGAAGAGGTCCGCGGGGTAAGCGTGACCCAGCTCGGCGTTCTGGGCGCCGTGAGCGCCGCCGGGGGGATCCTGCTCGGTTTGATCGCAGGTCGGATCCGGACCCTTCGGCGGCCGTTCAGCGGCATGATCGTCACGGTGCTCCTGACGGGCGCCGGGCTCTTGCTGCTGCGTGTATCGGACGCCCTGATCATCATCGGCATCGCGTTTTTCCTGCGCGGGACCTACAACGTCGTCTGGTCGATGATGGCATCGGCGCTGAGTGAGGTCTCGCCCGAGAAGAGCAGAGGACGCGCCTACGGCCTGGCGGAGTTCGGCGCCGGGATCGGCGACACCGGCGCGCCGCTTTTGGCCGGCTGGCTCTACGCGACGCGGGAGATGCTGCCGCTGGAAGTTGCCCTGATTCTCTGCGTCCCGCTCGTCGGCGTGATGATGCTGTCGGCCTGGCTGGCTCGTGATGTCGCGGCACGGCGAATCAAGACAACAGCGTGAAAACGCGGGACGGCGGTCTGGCCGTCCCGCGTCCGAGGGGTGGGGTGGGAGGATGTCAAGGGCTAGACGTTCGCCGCCGACCGTCGCCGTTCGATGGTGACGCCTGATATCCGCGCTCCCGCACCGATCAGACTGTGCCCCACGGCACGCCTGAGTCGCCCCGGAGCCGGTCGATTCCTGCGGCGAATATCACGGCCGATCCGGTAATCCTCGGCCTCCTTACGGAACTGCGCCTGGCGAGCGTCGATGATCGACTTCACCGCATCCTGGTCATACAGATTAATCATCTTTGGGCCCCTTCTGAACGTCGGGACGTCGCCGACGCTGATCCTGGAGTGCGAACAAATGTTCGCACTCGCGTCGATAAAACACGTGCCGGGTCGGTGTGTGAAAGCTTCTGGCGAATGTCGGCGAAAAGCGATTCGGTGCGTGCGCCTGGACGGCAGGGGATCGAGGAGGGTTCGTCGTCAGGGGAGCAGGTCGTTCTCAAGCAGTCCTGTCTGATTTGCCCCTGACGGCGTCAGCCGTGAGCGTATGATCACCACTCATCGGCTAGACCCCCGGCCGGAGACGAGTAAGATCCTGAACACCCGTCCCGCTGATCCTCGCTCCTGCTCGCATCAATCCAGCGCCGATCGCGAAGCGAACCCGCTGTCCTCGCGGCGTCTTCGCTCGCCCTTCGTCGATCGCCTGCGACTGGCGGTAGGCGTCGGTCGCGAGTTGCTCGCGTCTGGAATCCACCATCGCCCGGATCTGTCCAGTATCGACCGGGTTATACATGTCGACCTTCCTCTCGCTTGCCGCTGTGCGGCCGGTCGATCCCGCGGAACTTGTGTCGTTCCGCTCTGATGGAACACGTGCTCACGTGAAGCGTGAAACCGGTTCCGTGCGCGTAGGCGGCCCCGCCGGAAACCGTCGTCAGAATAGCGATCCGGGAGTCTTGTTCCATCGTGGACCTTACGGATCTCTACGGGATCGCCATCCCGAAACCAGACTACGCTGGTACGAACCGACCCGGGATCAATCGAACCGCCAGCACGTGGTATCGACCGGGAAGTTCGTCCAGGCGAACACCTTTGACGGCACCACACGCCAGACCGGCGTGCCGTGGCGCATTCCGTACTTCGCCTCATAAACGTCGTCCAGTCGCTCCTGCGTCTCGGGGTCGAGCACCTCTTCTGCCCGACCCTCGATGATCACGACGTCCCAGCCATCTTCCAGGTGGATCGAGACCCTCGGATCCCGTTCCAGATTCTCCGCTTTTCGCGTGCGCCGTCCACCGCCAAAGTGGAGAGACCCGTCCAGCCAGACGCCCCAGACCGGTCGCGCGTGCGGCCGGCCGTCACGAGTGACCGTGGCAAGCCAGTAGTTTCTTGCCGGTGCAACCCGGGACTCCACGTGGTCCCAATCGAGCATCCCGGAGAAGTCCTCCGGGATGCCGTAGCTGTCTTCAATGTACGGACGAGTCCGGCGGGGCGAGTTGCGAACCATGTCGATCTCGGTCATAACGTACCTTTCAGTACCTGGGTCAGAAAGTACCCGTCTCCGTGTCTCCGCTGTACGACGGCTCGAAAAAGCCTGTCTGCCGGTAGGCCAGTACGGCGATTAACGCGGACAGCAGGAGTACAACAGCCGGGAAGATCATTTCTGAAATCGGGTCGCTCACCCGGACGTGCGTGACCAGCGCTCCCGCCATCATCACCACGAACAGGGCTCCAACCGGTAATGCGAACTGTTCGTACCTGATGCTGGCAAACAGCCCGAGTGCTCCCACAACCTGGACCACGCCGATCAGTATCCAGAACCACGGCGCAACCTGCAGATCATCCCGCCATTCATCCGCCGCTCCCGCCAGTTTAGCTCCGCCCTGGAACAGAAAAATCAGTCCTACCACAACCCGCAGTCCGATAGACAGTTTCCGCATTTCGCACTTCCTCTCGTACATGTCAGTTTTCCGACTCACGACGATGTGACGATGGTAGGTGAGCTCACTACGAGAACCATCGAAAAAATATCGTACAGAGGGTCGTAAATTCGACAGCGGATCCCGGTAAAGCTGGCCAAGCGAGATCACCCAAAACCCGCCTCGAGCCCGCGCCGCAGGGACGAACGAGGCCGGTGGTAGGATAGACTCCGCACGCCCGCCGCGATCTCCGGCAGGCACGTGGAGAGGTCTGTATCCGGCGCGATGGTCACCTGGCGACGCACGCTCTACGCACTCTGGCTCGCACAACTCCTCGCGATCATCGGATTCAGCCTCCGGATCCCTTTTCTGCCGTTCTTTCTCGAAGAACTGGGAACCGAGACCTTCGAACAGCAGGCGCTCTGGGCCGGATTCATCACCGGCGGCGGGGCCGCGATCATGGCGATCACTGCGCCGATGTGGGGCGCGCTGGCGGACCGCTATGGACGGCGGATCATGGTGCTGCGCGCGATGTTCGTCGCCTCGGTGACGATCTCATTGATGGCGCTGGCGACCAGCCCGTGGCACCTGCTCGGCCTGCGTTTTCTCGAAGGGGCGATGACCGGAACCGTCGCCGCGGCGACGACACTGATCGCGACCGTCGTCCCGAAGGAGCGTATGGGATACGCCATGGGGATGATGCAGATGGCGGTTTTCTCTGGGTCGTCCATCGGTCCGTTTTTCGGCGGGGTGCTGGCCGACCTCATCGGCTTTCGGGCGTCGTTCGTGGCTGCCGGGGCGATGCTGTTCATCGGCGGCGTCATCGTTCTGCTCTTCGTGACCGAGAATTTCGAGCGTCCGAAACGCCTGACCGGGGATCAGGCCGCCAACCAGCAGTCGACGTGGGCAATCATGGTCGGCGCGTCGATGCTGGCGATGATGCTCGTACTGCTGATTGCCCGGACCGGCCAGAGCGCCGCCCAGCCGCTCGTCCCGCTGTTCGTCGACCAGCTCGGCGCGTTCTCGGTGTCGTCCGTAGCCGGCGCGGCGCTCGGACTGATGGGCTTAACCAGCGCGGTGTCGAGCGTCGTGCTTGGGCGGCTGGCGGACAGGCTCGGGACCAGAAGCATCCTGATCCTTTCTGTGTCTCTGGCCGGGGTTCTGTACTTCCCGCAGGCCGCGGCACAGACGTCCCTGCAGTTCGTGATCGCAATGGGGTTCTTCGGGATCGCCATGGGCGGGATCATGCCGACCGCGAGCGCGATCGTCGCCAGTCTCGCGCCAATGGAGCGACGCGGCATCATCTATGGGTTCACGAATACGGCCATGTCCATCGGCGCGTTCATCGGACCCATCGGCGGCACGATGCTGGCGGCATGGATCGACATGCGTTTTGCGTTTGTGTTTCTCGGGGTCATGATGCTGCTGACCGCCACATGGGTCTGGTACGCGCTGCCGCGCACCCTGGATCGCTCCCGCCGGGACGCCGCCACCGGGGATAAGTCATCCTGACCCGGTGTTACGGTCCCTGATGCGGTTGAATTGAGGAAACAGATCATCGGGGGGACGTTTACGACACGCATCAGGAAGTAGCACGAATCAATGCCAACATTTGCGCC
>SKKR01000325.1 GCA_007123655.1 Thermomicrobiaceae bacterium | reverse complement strand
TCGCCAGGGAGTGGATGAATGCCCATGATTGGTGGCTGGACTGGTCCGAAGCTGTCCAGGGACGCGCCGAAGGACTCCTGCTCTGGGCGCGAATCCATCTGGCAGAAGACAATCCCGAGAAAGCGCAGGAGCTTGCCGAGCAAGCCAGGCAGCGGGCTGAAGATCCCCGACAACCAATGGCGTTAATCGCGATTCACCGTTTCCTCGGTGAACTTGCAACGCGCAAACGTGAACTGGACGTGGCCGCCGAGCATCTCCGACAGTCGCGGGAACTGGTCGAGGCGTGCGCGCTGCCGTACGAGCGCGCCCTGACGATGCTGGCTTGGGGCGAGCTCGAGCTGGCCCAGGGTAACCGCGCCAGGGCTCGGGAACTCCTCAGTGAGGTTCAACAGGTCTGCGAAGAGCTTGGCGCGCGGCCAACACACGAGCGAGTCGAGCGATTGCTCGCCCGGCAGAGCCCCCGCGCAACTGAGCAGCAATTTGGCTTGTCGGGGCGTGAACTCGAAGTGCTTCGCCTGATTGCTCAAGGAAAGTCGAATACGGATATTGGCAACGAACTTTTCATCTCTTCTCGAACAGTAGGGAACCACGTCGCGAACATCCTTCGCAAGCTGGACGTTGACACCCGCACTGAGGCTGCGGCGAAGGCCGTTTCCGAAGAACTCCTCTAACGTCTCACCCACGGGAACTGGGTGACCTCACCCATTCCTGCAGAGCCACACCCAAATGGGTGACCTGATGGATGCCCGATCACCTTCTTCTCCTGGACCATTGCAGGTACCGACTGATGATGGCCGGAAGTCAATCCCGGTCAGACATCCGGCACGGAAAACGCCCCTGTCTGGCGTTTCGGAAGGAGGATTTCTGGCATGAGCAAGGTGTTTCGAGCGGCGCTCATGCTGGCGCTCGTGCTCTCAACGTCGAGCATAGCGCTCGCTCAGCCGACAACTGATCCCGCCGATCCGCGGGATGATTGCACGTTCTTCGAGGAGACGAATCACAACCTGTGCGACGTCTTCGAAGACTACTGGAACGAAACCGGCGGGCTACCTTTATTCGGTTACCCGCTGACTGAAGCCGAGCCGGAACTGAACCTGGATACCGGTGAGGTCTACGAGACTCAGTACTTCGAGCGCGAACGGATGGAACACCATCCAGATCTCGCGGGAACACCTTATGAGGTGCTGCTGGGCCGTCTCGGCAACGAGGTCCTGCTGGAAATGGGCATCGACTGGTGGGACTTCCCGAAAGCCGATCCTGATGAAGATCACTACTTCGAAGAAACCGGACACGCGATCGCGTCGGAGTTCTACGACTACTGGTCCAATCATGGACTCGACTTCGGTGACGAGGGTGTTTCATTCCGGGAATCGCTGGCGCTGTTCGGCTACCCGATTTCTCCCCCACAGGTAGAGACAAATCCAGACGGCGATACCGTCCTGACCCAGTGGTTCGAACGCGCCCGCTTCGAGTACCACCCGGACAACGACACGGAACACCAGGTACTCCTCGGCCGGCTTGGAGCAGAGCTTCTGGAACTCCGGGCCGAACCCGAGCCGCCCGAGGCTGAACTCACGGTGCTGGCCGACGACCTTGATAGCCCGCGTGGCCTTCACGTCACGGACGACGGCGCCCTCTATGTCGCTGAAGGCGGTTCTGGCGGCGACACCTGCTTTGCCGGACCGGAAGCGGGTTATGACGGCGCGGAATTCTGCATGGGTGACACCGCTCAGATCACCCAGATCGACGCCGATGGGTTGTCAACGGTCGTTGCAGATTTGCCGTCAATTACCTTCGACGGTGAGGCCTACGGCACCCAGGACGTCGCGATCAACGACGACGGAGAAATGTTCATCGCAGTTGGCGCACTGGGCGCCCACGAAGAACTCGGCGCCTTCGGACAGATCCTGCGTGTCGATGATGATGGCGAGACAGAACTGATCGCTGATGTGTTCGAATACGAGCATCAGAAGGATCCGGAGAAACCAGTCATCGAGAGCAATGTGTTTGCAATCGAGTTCGCTCCGGACGGCAACCTGGTTGTCTCCGACTCGGCAATGGACTCGATCCTCCACATCGACGTGAATGATGGGGACATCACACCGATTCACGAGTTCGACGACATCATCGCGCCGATCCCGGAAGAAATGCAGGAACCGGATGGCCCGGAGGAGATGCCAACGGACTTCGTCCCGACTGGCATCGACATGGGGCCAGACGGTGACTACTACATGGGCAACCTCACCGGGTTCCCGTTCCCGGTTGGCGGGTCCGTGGTTGCCAAGGTCGCGCTGGATGGGGAAAGCGAGACAGTTGCGGACGAGTTCACCCATGTCATCGATGTTGCCTTCGACAGTGAAGGCCGGCTATACGCTCTCGAACTGCTGTCGGGCGGATTCCTGAACGTGGATCCGGACGACCCGGCCACACTGGCGTCAACCCTGTATCAAATCGATGAAGACGGAACGCGATCCACGATCCCCGTAGAGGGTCTCTCATTCGCAACGGGGCTCGAAATCGGCCCAGATGACGAGATCTATGTCTCCAACTTTGGTACGCCACCAGGCGTGGGTCAGGTGGTTCGCGTTGATGTCGACAACTAATCCACCACACGGTTTCCGGAGAGCGCGAATGCGCTCTCCGGTCTCTAGATCCAAGCAAGGATCTAAAGCAGAAAGGAACTGACATGCTGGATACAACAATGACCGAAGCTCTCGCTGGTGTACTGCGCGGGAACCTCTTGACGCCAGATAACCCGGGATATGACGAGGCTCGCTCACTCTTTAACGGGATGATCGACCGCAAGCCGTCGATGATCGCCCAATGCACAGGCGCCGCTGATGTCGTCACTTGCGTCAACTTCGCACGCGAAAACGGATTGCCGCTTTCCGTCAAAGGCGGCGGACATGGCGTCGCCGGAAAAGCCCTGTGCAATGACGGCGTGGTGATCGATTTGTCGCTGATGAATGGTGTACTGGTTGACCCCGAACTGAAAACCGCACAGGTTCAAGCCGGGGCGCTGCTTGGAGATCTCGACCACGAGACGCAAAAGTTCGGGCTCGCTGTGCCGGCCGGCGTCGACTCACGCACTGGCGTCGCTGGTCTGACCCTTGGCGGAGGCAACGGCCACCTGGCGCGACGCTTCGGTCTGACGATCGATAACCTCCAGTCGGTAGACATCGTCACCGCCGACGGAGAGCTTCTCCACGCAAACGAGTCCCAGCACCAGGACCTGTTCTGGGCGCTTCGCGGAGGCGGCGGAAACTTTGGCGTAGTGACCTCCTTCGAGTTCCGGCTGCACGAGGTCGGTCCGGAGATTCTTACCGCGCAGATCTTCCATCTGTTTGACGATGCGCGCGAGGTTATCCGGTTCTACCGTGATTTCATGGCTGACGCGCCAAAGGAACTCGGCTGTATTTGCCTGGTTCTGCGAGTCCCACCGATGGAGCCGTTCCCCGAAGAACATCACGGCAAGATGGCGGTTGCACTGATTGCAAACGACTCGCGGAAAGAAGCAACCGAGGAGAATACGCCCCTCCAGGAACTGGCATCGTTTGGAAATCCGATCCTGAGTGCCGTGATGCCGATACAATACGCCGCCCTGCAATCGCAGTTCGACGCTGGATTTCCCAAAGGCGCCCGCTACTACTGGAAATCCCACTATTTCCAGAGCTTGCCGGACGAGGCCATCGACACGATTCTGGAAAACGCCGGAACGCTGCCGGGCGAGTACTCCAACTACGGGCTCGAAACGATGGGTGGAGCGATCAACGAGGCAGATCAATCCGCAACAGCGTTTCCCCATCGCAATGCAAAGTTCGGGCTCGGGATCTTCGCGAACTGGGCGGATGAGAGCCGGGACGAGGAAGCCATCGACTGGGCGAGACGGTTCCATGAAGCAATGAAGCCATTCTCAACCGGCGGCGGATACGTCAACTATCTTCCAGTCGATGCCGGAGACGAGTTCAAGGAATCGTATGGCAACAACTTCGAACGATTGCGCGAGATCAAGCAGCGCTATGACCCGCAGGGGCTTTTCGACGCGCACCAGCGCCTGGTGACGAGGTAAGTCACTCGCTCGAGACGAAGGAGATGCCATGCTCGAGACACCCATTGCTAAAGCACTCGCAAGCCAGTTGCGCGGAAACCTGTTGACCCGGGATGACCCGGACTACGACGAATCGCGAGCAATCTTTAACGGCATGTTTGATCGCAGACCGTCGATGATCGCCCAATGCACAGGTACCGCTGATGTCATTGCGTGCGTCAACTTCGCCAGGGAACACGGTTTTCCGCTCTCCGTCAAAGGGGGAGGACATGGTGTCGCCGGAAAAGCCCTTTGTGATGACGGCCTGGTGATCGATCTGGCGCCCATGAACGGCGTCCTCGTCGACCCAGAACACAAGACTGCGCAGGTCCAGGGCGGCGCCACGTTGGGAGTTCTCGACCACGAGACCCAGAAGTTCGGCCTTGCCGTACCCGCGGGCATGGTATCGACGACGGGCGTTGCTGGACTTACCCTTGGGGGAGGCGTGGGTCACCTGCAACGGCGATTTGGGCTGACGGCCGACAATCTTATAGCCGCACACGTCGTCACTGCCGATGGATCTCTCGTTCGCGCCAGCGAGAGCGATAACCAGGATCTCTTCTGGGCGCTCCGTGGAGGCGGCGGGAACTTCGGTGTTGTGACCTCGTTCGAGTTCAAGCTGCATGAAGTCGGCCCTGAGATTCTTACCGCTCGTATCGTCCATCCGTTCGATGATGCGCGAGAGGTAATCCAGTTCTTCCGAGACTTCATGGCTACGGCTCCCAGGGAGGTCGGTTGCCTGTGCGGGATCATACGCATCTCCCCTAAACCGCCGTTCCCCGAGGAACATCACGGCAAGCTGGCGGTTGCGCTCAGAGCGATGGACTCGCGAAGAGAAGCAACTGAGGAGAATACGCCTTTGCGGGAACTGGCGTCGTTCGGGAACCCGATCCTGAGCGCAGTAACGCCGATGCAATACACCGCCCTGCAAACTGCGTCTGACGCCGCGTTTCCCAAAGGTTCCCGGAACTACTGGAAAGCCCACTATCTATCGAGCCTGCCTGACGAGGCCATCGACACGCTTCTGGAAAACACCGGAACGTTGCCCGGCGAGTTCACCAGTTTCAATTTCGAAACGATGGACGGAGTGATCAGCGAGGTAGATCAATCCGCCACGGCCTTCCCCCATCGCAATGCAAAGTTCAATTTGGGGATCTACGGCGCCTGGGCGGATGAAAGCCGAGACGGTGAGGTTATCGCCTGGGTGCGACAGCTCCACAAAGCAATGGAGCCCTTCTCAACCGGCGGCGCATACGTCAACGCTCTGCAAGGCGATGCCGGCGACGAGTTTAAACAGGCTTACGGCGACAACTTCGAGCGACTGCGCGAGATCAAGCAGCGCTATGACCCGCAGGGCCTGTTCGACGCACACCAGCGGATCCGCGTCGCTTAAGCCAGTTCTCAGAATCATTGACCGCGGGTAGGGGCGGCGGCTTTTCCGCTCGCTCGGGAGCAAACGAGTTGCTCCCCCGGACACCTGGATTACCCCGACTCCCAGGAGACAGCCGTGGCGCGAAGTGGGACGGTATCATGCCGGTCTACGGAATGGAATCGGGAAACACGAAGTCTTCGGCAGAACTGGTGAAGGAAATGCTCGGCTGGTATCACAGCATCACCGATGATCCGGGAGAGATCTTCATGCCGGCTGCTCCCGGCGACGGCGTTGAACCCGCGGAGGGCTGGGTAAACCTCTGTCGAGAATACGGCACGACCTGGCTGTACACATACCCCAACAGGGAGTGGTTGCCGAATATGGAAGAGCGCATCCGCCAGGGGCCGCCCAGGTGATCGACGCAAGTCATGAAGCACGCCGGACGAGCCGGGAGTGGCTCGCCAGGAGATAATAGTCTCCGTCGAGGGGATTGACACGTATCCGATGGGGTTCTAGGGTGAATAGTGAATGAACGTCTAATTTGCTGGTGCGCGGTTCTTTCATGTGTGACAGAATATGGGCGAATTCACCCGGTTTCGTTGTTCGTCGAACGTTTTGGGCGGGTCTGTAACAGGTTAGACCGAGCCGAAACAAGAGGTAAGTGATGAAACATGGACTGATACTGCACAACAGTCTAATCGCCGCGGAAGATATGGTGGAGTTCGCAGTTGAGGCCGAGAATTCAGGGTGGGATGGGGTCTTCCTCATTGATCATCTTGTCTATCCGTTTAATAACCCGCAGGCCGGTCAGCATGCGAACTTCGTCGATCCCTGGATCACGTTAGCCGCTATTGCGTCTCGAACACGTACCATCTCGTTGGGGACGTGGGTTACGCCTATTCCACGGAGACAGCCATGGCAGGTTGCGAGAGATCTTGCCACGCTTGACAGGCTATCCAACGGTCGAGTCATTCTCGGCGCCGGCCTTGGGGTACAGCAGGACTATGAGACAATCGGACAGGAGTGGAATCCCCGCGAAATTGGGCGCAAGTACGACGAAGCGCTCGAGATTATCGCCAGCCTATGGACTGGTGAACCCCTGAGCTTCTCCGGAGAGCACTACGAAATCAACGACCTAGCCATTCTGCCGACACCGGTCCAGAAGCCGCGCATACCGATTATCGTCGGCTGCTGGTGGCCGAACAAGAAGCCAGTCCGCAGAGGTGCACGCTGGGATGGCATCATGCCCAACTGGCCTGCAATGCTCGAGGGTGGTCAGCACGGGGAGCAGGTAGGCGAACTCGTTGACTATTACCTCAGCCTGACCGACACCCCGGGGGACATTGTGTTGCTGGCTGATCCAGTTGACGCTGGATCAGAATACACCGAACTGTGCAAGAAACTTGGAGCTACGTGGCTTCTGACGACAACCATCGGCGAGTCGGGAACCTATAGCCTGGACAAACAGCGTATTCAGGATGGGCCGCCGAGGTAAGAGAAGATCGGTGCGGTGGCCAATGTGGAAGGGAAAGACGACAATGAAACACGCCCTGATTCTGCTCAATCACCTGGCAGGCGCGAATGCCGAACTGATGGTGGAGTGCGGGGTTGCGGCCGAAGAGGGCGGCTGGGACGCTGTGCTCCTGGCCGACCACCTGGCGTTCCCTCCCCCGCCCGCCGCGGAAGTTAACGACGAAGGTCGGTCTTCAACTGCTGAGTTCTGGAGTCCTCCGCAGTATGCTGACTTTCTGGATCCATGGATCACCCTGACCGGAATCGCCGCGAGAACAAGCCGAATCACGCTGGGATCGTGGATTACGCCAATCGCTCGCCGGCAACCCTGGCAAACCGCCCGGGATCTGGC
>SKKR01000268.1 GCA_007123655.1 Thermomicrobiaceae bacterium | reverse complement strand
GTGGCAACCGTACTCCTTCTACTACATGGATCTCCGCCGGGGTAATCTCTCGGTTTCCTGATCCCCATGCGCTTAATCGGGCCGTACAACGTTCCGGAGCGCGCGGACAAGGCAGCAGAGGACGAAACCCTGATCTGGAATGTTCGATTCGTGTGCGGGAGTCTCAGATGTGGTTCGGATACCATCCAGCGATTGTCAGGGAGTTTCCAGAGATCGCCGCCGCGGTGATCTGGGTGGACAGCTTCGACAACATCGCCGAACACCCGGAGATCGAGAACCAGCTTGTGCATGCCGAGTCAATGGTGCGCGAGCGTTGCGCTGAACGGGCAGATATTGCCCGGCAGAACCCGATTGCCGCCTGGCGTGAGGCGTACTCGCGTATGGGCCTGAAACCGAACCGCTACCCGTGCGCCACGGAGCAGCTGATGCGGCGAGTGGTGGACGGCAATTCGATGCCGCGAATCTCCGCACTGGTCGACCTGGGGAACGCCGCGGCGCTGAGATACATGATTACCGTCGCCCCGTTCGATACAGCCCGGATCGAAGGGTACTGTCAGGTTCAGTACGCCGCCGGAAACGAGCGATTCTGGCCGATCAACGGTGACAGTCCGGACGAAATCCCGGAGGGCGAAGTGATCTTCGCGGACGAAACGCCAGACGTTATCTCTCGTCGCTGGGCGTGGAGACAGTCCGACAAAGGGAAGATTACGCCGGATACCAGTCAGCTCGTGGTAGTTGCGGAAGCGATGCATCGCGAGGGAGGGGAAACGGTCCGGGAGGCCGGTGAGTTTCTTCTGACCCATTTGGGCAATCACCTTAACGCCGAGGCCAGACTGGATATTCTCGATCAGAGCACACCACGGAGTATTCGCTCGCGCAGCCAGGGGTCTGATTCGTGCGGGAAGTGATGGCGTTCTGCTATCGTTGAGATAGTAACGGTCTCGCTAGCAACGTAGTTGAGCATCTGAGAACTCCCTATGAGCCGAAGCAGGCGATATTTCGATTCCAGGCCGGATGACGCATACCGCGGTCCGAGTGACGAGATGCTGGCGGTCGATGCCGCCAGCGAGATCCGATCGCTCACGCTGCTGTACGAGCGCTACGCTGATCGTCTCTACCGGTACTTTCTGTTCGCGACCGCCGACCACGAAATCGCCATTCGCATGATGCGCGATCTGATTCAGCGCCTTCCCGAGGAGTTGCAGCGCTACAGCGGCGAGGAGCGCAGCTTTGCCGGGTGGTTGTTCGGGCTCGCGTCGAGAACGTTCTGGGAAGAGTACTCGCTGGTCAGTCGTGTCTATCGCCGGGCGTCGCGATACCTTCCGGCAAGAGTGACCAGTTCGACCGGGAAGCCCACTCCAGACACCGAGTCCCGACGAACTCCTCAGGGCTTCGAGGACATCTCCGACGCGCTTCGCATCATGCCGGCGGACCAGCGAGAAGTGCTGGGCATTCGCTTCGGGGCACGGCTGGCGACTGCGCCGGCGGCCGAAGCCCTGCGGATGCCGGCGTCGTTGATGGCATCTCATATCGAGCGGGCACTGCAGATGCTTGCGTCGCAGCTCGAGTCGACGAATACGACACGGCTCTCGGAAGACCTTGAATCCCGCTCTGGACAACAGCGACTGCCGGACGATCTGCGGCGCGATCATTTTGCGTTGATGCATGCCCGGTTCTTTGGAGAAATCCAGATCGAAGAAGAGACCCGGGAACGGTCCCCGGTTATGGAAGTCGCAGCGCTGGTCGGTGTTGTTCTGATCGGCCTGATCGGGATCTGGGTATGGGGGCTGGTTACCCCTGGAGACCAGCAGGAACACGAGGTGCAGTCCCCGCCGGCGGCTATGGAGGTCGCGGATGACGATCCAACCGCAACGCCGGAGATCGAACCAACGCCTGAGCCCACCTCCGAGCCGGAGCAGGATGAACAGCCCGTGGCACTCGGGGATCAGCAGAGTGACGTCTGTCTCGCAGCAGAAGGTAAGGCGGCGTTTGACCTGTTTGTGCGCAGCTTCAATGACGGTGACTTTGCGCGAATGCGGGAGATGCTTCCTGCGGGCTCGTATGATCACCCACTGGCGCCTGAAACAGCGCAGCAAACCGGCGGTCTGCACGACTTCTTCATGCACGACATGACCAGCCTGTCTGACCGGGACGCGATCATCTCCTATCTTCGGGAGCGTTACGGTGATGGAGAGCGCTGGACGGTGCTGCAGGCGTATCCCGCGGAGCATTACCGGTACTGGCAGGCCGCGGCGCCGCTTGAGATGTATCAGGACTGGAAGCGGGAAAACCCCGGGCTCGGGATGGTCATCGTGGCCGGCCTCGACTGGTCCGGCGAGGATAACGCAGAGCAGCTTGCGCAGGGGCGTGTCGTTATTGATTGTGAGGCCGGACTGGTTATCGACTGGGACCTGCACCGGTATGACATGGCCTTTGATGGGCCAGTCACCGTTGCGGACCTGTTGCCACTCGCCGAACCGCCCGAGCCGGGTCAACAGCACGAGATAACGGCCCGCATTTCCACTGGTCTGCGGCAGGATGGCGGAGCGCTCCAGACATGGACGCTGTATGCGGCAACGACGACGACGAGCGACGGTGAGGCGGCCCGGCGCGTTGAGATCCGGATGATCGATCACGATCCGGCGATCACTTTTGTCGATGACGGCACCAGGTGGCAGCTCGATCAGCGAGGATGGCGAATGCACGGTGGATCAGACACGCCTCCGTGGCCGGAAGAGATCGCGCTCGGGTTTCCCTGGATCAATGAAGTGGCCTATCTGCTGAGCGAGGCGTCAATAGGCCCGGACTATGAAGGGTCATTGACCCTGATCGAGGACTACTCTCATACGGCGCCCTCGTCGACAGAACGGCTGCTCGAGATCCAGGTCCGGGAAGGTGCGTTGCAGACGGTCAGATTGCGGGAGCGAACGCCGGACGGGGAGCACATTCGGCCGGAGATCCGCATTCTGGACGTAAACCAGAGTGCCGTGTCCGATCCCGACATGTTCCGCGTCTCGATGGAACCGAGATTTCCGGAGCTTGAAGTCGGCTCGCCACGATTCTCCGCACCAGTCGATGAGCTTGACGCGCTTGAATTGTTCGACATCCGAGCCGACGGGGATCAGACGTTCGAGACCTACCGGATGAGCTGGAATGGGACGGAGTTCGATCTCCGTGTCCGCCCGTCCCGGGGTGGACTGGACCCTGCCAGCATTCCCGAGGGTGTCGATCAGTCCTGGTCTACCGCATACGCGGAGTATGACTACGGGAAGCTGGTCTGGGCGCACCGCCATTTCGCGGGCTACCCAACCGACGCGATCTGGGACGACGGACGCTACAGGTTCGAGCTGTCGATCGATCGCCGTGCGCTTGGAGACGACCACGACTGGAACCTTGACGAGCTGCTCGAATTTGCCAATGAAGTATCGGCGCGGGAATCCGAGGCAAGCGGGAGCTCGACGTCGCAGGTCGCTCGACCGTCGATGAACATTCCGGCTGTTTTCAGCATGTCACGGGCGCGCTGAACTCGCGACGCGTGCGAACCGGCGATCCGCACCGCGGGGAACGCTCCGCGGGGGCGAATCCAGGGACCAATCAGGCGGAACGGTCTGCGCGATGACGGGACGTACTCATGCCCGCGCAACGACGCACGATCCGAGACGTGTCGGCGATCGCGATATTTCTGATCGTCGTAGCGATTCTGTTCTGGCCGGGTGGCGATAACGGTCCCGAGTCGGACGCCGCCCCGGATGGTGATGCTCTGGAGTCTGAAACTCCGGTCGCCGAGGCTACTCCCACGGTCCCGCCCGAGTCTGCGTGTGACGTCGAGGACTCGATTGACGTCGTCCACCAGTTCGTCCGTGCGCTGAACGACGGAGAACCGGACGAGATTCGTAGCCTGATCCCGTCCGAAGGCACCCGGTCCGACTCAGCCGCTGTGCATCCGGGAATGGATCAGTCGATCCTTCACAGACTCAGGGTGCACGAAAGCGGCGAGTTCGCGGAGCCTGACCAGGTCATCGACCATTTCGCAGCTCGTCATGCTGCGGGGGAGGTGTGGGAGGTCACAGACATCCATGGGCATCGAATTCACCGCGGAACGGACGCGGAAGGGCCGGAACTTGACCAGCTTTCGGTGATTGTTCGCCGGAACGCGGACGATCTTCCCGGTCATGAACTGGAAGGCGACATCGTCGTCAACTGTGAAGACGGGACGATCATCCACCTCGATCTGGAGACTCACGATCCAGTTCTGGCTCTGCCGCTTCCAGTCGAAGATTTCCTGTCCGCAGTTGGGCCCTATGGGACCGCCGAAATGCGAGATCTCCGGATGATCGTATCGACTGATCTGCGGGAGGACTGGGGTAGCCTCCGGGCGTGGGATATTCACCGGATCGAGGCCAATTCGACGTCCGGTACCTACGTCGAGCGGGTGACGATCAGCACGCCGGCAGGGGAACCGGTGATCGATTACCGGTACGACGGTCTGCGGTGGTATCTGGATCAGCGGGGCTGGCGGGAGGTCGGCGACATCACGGGCTGGTCGGTGCTCCCACTGGAGATCATGATTACCCGGGAAGAGCCTTCTACCACGGCCAGAATCATCCGGGACAACATAGACGAGATCCCTGAAGATGGTCGGGTGACGCTCACCGGAGATTTCGAGGTTCGCGAGGACCTGCGAACCGCCGCGGCCGTTATTCCGCGCGCGGAGGCTGTCGATGGCTTGATCGAAGTGGAGATCGAAGACGGAAACCTGACGCGAACCCGCTACCGGCTGGTCGATCGACAGATGGGGGTTCACTCGAATACCCCCGAGATTCAGTGGATTTCCATTCATCGACGGACGCGATTCGATGCATCGATTTTCTCCCGGCCAGCCGGCTTTGAGCGAGACGAACAGCAGTATCATCCGCCCGACAATCTGTCCGCGGATTTCGAACTGATTGAACGGCTGTACCCCGATGATCGGATCGGGGAGCGTTTCTCGCTGGACTGGAACGACGGGGCTGCAATTCTGACGGTTCAGCCGTCCCGCGGCATTTCGTCCGAGACAACGCGTGGAGATGACTGGCCGCTGACGTGGGCCACGCGACGGTCGATCGCCGGAGGGATCCCGGTCGTCATGGCCGGACCAGAGCAGGGTGTCTTTCCCATCTCCACGGTATGGGATACCGGAAGCTACCGGTTTGACCTTCGTGTGGAACCTGATTCGCCGGGTGTGTCTGACCGGTGGGACGAATCCGCGGCGATCGAAATCGTTGAAGCACTCCTGGCCACAGACGAGTAGGCTCCGGCCCGGCCAGAGGTGTCAACCCGGTCAGTTTGAACCGATCTCCGCAAGGATGTCCTCAACACTGGCCTGAGCGTTCCCCCAGCGGGCGATCACAATGCCCGCCGCGATCTGCGCCAGCGTCAACGCCTGGGAGTCGCTCCCGCCGGCTGTGACCGCCCCGGTGAGCAAGGCAATGACGGTATCTCCGGCGCCGGTGACATCGAAGACGAACTGTTGCTCGGGCGGGGGGAACTCCCGGTAACCTTCCGTCCGGCTGCTCAGCGCCGCTCCCTCCGCCCCGAGAGTGACGATCAGCCTGGCCGTCTCCAGTTCGGTTTGTAGTGCGGGAAGACACTTCCTGCGCATAACCGGGTCGGAGAGCTGGCGTCCCAGCACTGATTCGGCCTCGGCCTGGTTGCATTTGATCAGATCGAGACCACCGAAGTCCCGGAGCGCGCCCTGCGAATCAACGGTCCCGAGTCCATGTTCGCTGCGAACAGCGCCTACGACATTCGGCGTGACAACACCACTGCGATAATCCGAGATCAGGAGTGCATCCACAGCGGGACTGACAGACTGGATTTGCTGGACGAGCCGTGCTTCGATCTCCGTTCCGAGGGCCGACCGATCCTGTCGATCGATACGCGAGACCTGCTGGGGGAACAAGTTGAACGCTCCTTCTGCAACGATGCGTGTCTTGACGGTAGTCGGCCGGTCGGGATCCGTCAGGACGCCTTCGACGCCGATCCCTCGTTCGGCCAGCAGGTGCAGGAGCTTCTCCCCGGCTTCATCGTTGCCCACGACGCCGATCTGCTGCACGGACGCTCCAAGTTCCGCGAGCGCCAGCGCCGGAGCACAGCCACCTCCCGGCCGGTCCTCAAGCCGGGTTTCTTCCAGCACCATGATCGGCGCTTCCCGGGAGACGCGGGCCGGTTGTCCAAAGATGTAGCGGTCGAGGTACAGATCGCCGATGACCAGAAACGTGCACGAGCGGATTCGCAGGAGGAGTTCGCGGAGTTCGGTCCTTTCCGTCATCGCCCGCACCTCAACGGAACCGTACAAACGGGATCTCACCGGCCAGTATCAGGAAGGCGATGTCCGGAATCAGCCGCATCTGAAACACGCGTGAGACCGCCGGGTTCATTGCGTTGTTCAGCAGATCGTCGATGCCCAGAATCGGGTGATTCATACCGATGACGACCCTGGATACGGCGACTCCGGCGAGGATGCACGCGATAGCAGCAATCTGGAGGTCCCTGCCACGCTTGTAATTCGCGACCCAGGACATGCTCTCCGCGACGCCGAAACCGAGAATCAATGCCAGATAAAACTGCCAGTTGGGGTAATAGCCCCAGAGGACGCCGACTGCCCCGGCCACCAGAGCGCCGACGACGACCGACTTGATCAATGTCCCGCCCGGCGTCTGATAGGTGGGCAACCCTTTAACGCCGGCGCAGTCCGGGCATCGGTAGCCAACAGGGGTCGATACCATGCAACGCGGGCAGATCGGAGTGCCGCACTTGCTGCAGCGCAGGCGGGTCTGGACACCGGGGTGATACGTACAGGGTTGTTGATCAACGCTGGGAGCAGCCATGGTTATCGACGGACGAGTTGCCTTTCCCGAAGAGGCGCTCGGTAAGTACCAGCAAGGCGAAGTGTGGGAGCGCCAGTTGCCGGCGCCAGCGCCACGGCTGACGAATCAGGCGATAGAGCCACTCGAGTCCGACCCGGCGGACCAGTCCAGGAGCGCGTCGCACCCGTCCCGAGAGATAGTCGAACGTGCCGCCGATGCCGATTGCTATCACTATGCCACATTCTTCAAGCGCCTGGCGGTGGCGGGCAATCCAGAGATCCTGAGCGGGCGCGCCGAAGGCAACCAGCAGTGTGTTGGCGCCGGTTGCCTGGAGCTGTTCCAGAATCGCAGGCAGTTCTGCGTCTCCGGGGGCGCCGCTCATTGATCCCGCGATGACCACGCCGGGGAACGCACGCTCCAGCCGGCGTGCAGCGTCCGCCGCCACTCCGGGGCCAGCGCCAAGAAGAAAGAGCCTTGGC